>NZ_JBWMAW010000006.1:0-228011 GCF_056521395.1 Rhodoferax sp. LS1R11 | reverse complement strand
TCCCGAACAGGACAGTGAAACGCTTCTGCGCCGATGATAGTGCGGATTCCCGTGTGAAAGTAGGTCATCGTCAGGCTAGTCAACCAGAAACGCCCAGTCGAAAGATTGGGCGTTTTTTTTTGAGAAAAATTACAGCATTGGATCCACTTGGAGTCTCAATATGAACTCCAAGTCCAAGTTCAGAATGGCTTTAGTAAGCAGGTATCATTCAGGCGCCAGATTCTGACATCTGGGATGACATGTTCATCTGAACAGCATTCATCACAAAAAGATGCGATAAAAAATCTGCCCGTAGCTCAGTCGGATAGAGCAACAGCCTTCTAAGCTGTGGGTCGGGGGTTCGATCCCCTCCGGGCAGACCATTTGTTGCGGTGTGTCAATACCGTGTGGGTAAGTTCGTTATGCTTGAGGTGAAAGGGCTTCTTGCTTTTATGCGGCTAATTTTTATTACGTTGTTTGTTCTCTTCTTGAACGACCAGGCGATTGGTGCTTTGGGGCAAGCTCCTGGCGTGTTCAGGACTGCACCTGCGCTGACGGTGCCCTCTGTGCGTATGGCTGGCGTTCAGATCAGTGGCTACACAATTC
The DNA here is from genome assembly GCF_056521395.1 of Rhodoferax sp. LS1R11. Classification (NCBI taxonomy): domain Bacteria; kingdom Pseudomonadati; phylum Pseudomonadota; class Betaproteobacteria; order Burkholderiales; family Comamonadaceae; genus Rhodoferax; species Rhodoferax sp. LS1R11. The sequence goes on along the minus strand of NZ_JBWMAW010000006.1, from coordinate 227,426 downwards.
ATGAAACTACGCTTGAAAGCGGGACGAGAGTTCAGGAATATGCCTCTTCAAATGGAGATGTGTTCGCGGTCGCATGGCGGGGGCCTGTCTTGCCTGATTTGAATGGGCTATTAGGAAACTATTTCAAATCATTCAAAGTTGAGGCCGAACGAGCGCATGCTGCAGGGCGCCGCGGCGCTTCGCTGAGCGTTGCATTCGATGGCCTGGTACTTCAGTCAAGCGGTCGAATGCGGGATTTTTTTGGACATGCCTTTGTTCCCGCGCTGGTTCCACATGGCGTGCTAATTGATGATGTTTTTCGGTAGTCGTATGCACAGATATGTTCTGATGCTTGTTGCCTTTGCCGCGCTCTATGCATGCGGCGGCGGTGGGGCTAGCGTTGCGCCCGTCAATGGTCTGCAATTGACTGGCCTGCCCAGCCCATCTGCGGTGGCAAATGAACTCAAGATTACCGTGGACAGCGGGGTTCCGGGCACGGGGTATAACGTGAATCGTCTGTACACGGATGTCACCATCTGTACGCCCGGTAGCACCACGCAATGTCAGACTATTGATCACGTTTTGGTGGACACCGGTTCAACGGGGTTGCGGTTGCTTGCCAGTGTGATGGCGCCTGCGTTGAATCTGAGTCGTATCAGTGGTGCCACTGGATTGCCGCTTCTCAATTGCGTGAACTTCATTGACAACACCTTTGCATGGGGCCCGGTTGCGCTGGCTGATGTGGTGCTGGCGGGGCGTACCGCCGCCCAGTTGCCAATTCAGATCATCGCAGATACTGTTGCTAGCACTACCTCGTCTGCTTGCTCTACGGGTGGCTCGCCAATTACAACGCCGTCAACGCTCGGTGCTAAAGGGGTTCTCGGTATTGGCTTGTTCAAAGAGGATTGTGGCGCATTCTGTGTCAGCGCTGCTGGAAATGGCGTTTACTTTACCTGTACTACCAGCAGTTGCTCAACGGTTGCGGGTTCCACAGCAACGGTTGCCCAACAGGTCAAAAATCCGGTATCTCAATTTTCTGTAGATGCCAATGGATTGTTGATTGACTTGCCAGCGGTAACAGTGGCGGGTTTACCATCTCTCACAGGCAAGTTGATTTTTGGGATTGGTACCCAGTCGAACAATCAAGTGGCCACCGAGGTCGTCCTGACGACAGATTCAGCAGGCCGCATCACCACGCAGGTCGGTGGACAAACCATGTCCCGGAGTTTTATCGACTCTGGCTCCAATGGTTTGTATTTTGATTCTGCAAATATTCCGTTGTGTGGTGCAACGAGTTCAGACTTTTATTGCCCGGCGTCACGCACTAACTTCTCGGCTACGTTGATTGGTGCGAATTCATCTTTAAGCCCCGTTATCGCATTTTCAATTGACAATGCAACGGTTTTGTTTGCTGGCGGCATGAACACGGTGCTTCCTGGTTTAGGCGGGGACATTGGCGACGCTAGAATTTTTGACTGGGGCCTGCCATTTTTCTACGGGCGTCGCGTATTTTTTGGTATCGAAGGCCAAACATCCTCATTGGGAACGGGGCCGTTTTACGCGTTTTGAGCCATGATTATGTGGCCGCTTCAAGGCCGTTCTTAAAGTGCTCTTGCATCAGTAAAACCGAACGTGCAGGGTCGCGTGATGAAATGGCGGCCATCAAGGCTCGATGTTCATTCAGCGATTCGGTAATACGGCCAGACTTCAGCAGGGAGTTATGGCGATTGAGCTTCATGACCTTGCGTAAATCCGCCACCATCTGATCGCGCCAGCGATTGTTGGCGATTTCCAATAAGCGCATGTGAAAGCGTTCATTGATGGCAAAGAACTGCTCCCGGTCCTGCTTGCCCGGCTGTGCCGATGACTCAAGCTCTGCATGAAGAATCTTCAAGTCCTGGATTTGGGATTCGCTCGCCTTCGCTGCGACGATGCCAGCAGCGTCTGACTCCAGCAGGCTCAGCAGGTGGTACACATTCACCAGGTCGCTGTCGGAGACTTCTGTGACGTAGGCTCCTCTTCGAACCTTCATCGTGACCAAGCCTTCTGCCGCGAGCACTTTGAGCGCTTCACGAAGCGGCGTGCGACTGATGCCATAGGCCTCTGCAATTTTCAGTTCATCAATCCAGCTACCCGGTTCGAGCTCGCGGCTGAAAATTCGCTGACGCAGAAGTTCGGCTACTTCTTCATAAAGTGCACGCGGGGAAAGGGATAAGGCTGCCATGGCTTAAATTGTAAGCTTGAAACAATTTTTTGAATCAATAATTATAAATAACGCTAAACTAGCGATAATTTCGAGAGACACTTGGTGCGGGCCTTTGGTTCCCATGTTTGTCTCGCATTATTTTGATAACCCGATTGCGAACGGCTTCCGTCATGACCCAGAAAAACCCTGAATTCCAAACCGCCAGTCTTGAGGCGTGGGGCAAAGCAGCTGCCAAGTCAGCACCGGGGGGCGATGTTGAGGCGCTCAACTGGCATACGCCAGACGGCATCACCGTCAAGCCACTCTATACCGCGGCTGATACGCAGGATCTGCCTTATACCAACACCTTGCCTGGATTCGAGCCCTACCTGCGTGGCCCGCAGGCTACCATGTATGCCGTGCGCCCCTGGACGATCCGCCAATACGCCGGTTTCTCGACTGCGCAGGAGTCCAACGCCTTCTACCGCAAGGCTCTTGCGGCGGGCGGTCAGGGTGTCAGTGTGGCCTTTGATCTGGCAACCCACCGCGGTTACGACAGTGACCATCCGCGTGTGACAGGCGACGTGGGCAAGGCCGGTGTCGCGATTGACTCCGTGGAGGACATGAAGATCCTATTCAACGAGATTCCCTTGGACAAGGTCAGTGTCTCCATGACCATGAACGGCGCCGTGCTGCCGGTGCTGGCGGGGTATGTTGTCGCGGCGGAAGAGCAGGGTGTTGGTCAGGAGAAGTTATCTGGAACCATTCAGAACGACATTCTGAAAGAGTTCATGGTGCGCAACACCTACATCTACCCACCCGCGCCCAGCATGCGCATCATTGGCGACATCATCGAGTACACGGCCAAGAACATGCCGAAGTTCAACTCGATCTCGATCAGCGGTTACCACATGCAGGAAGCTGGTGCGAATCAGGCGCTGGAGTTGGCCTTCACCCTGGCCGACGGCAAGGAATATGTGAAGACCGCCATCGCCAAAGGCATGGACGTGGACGAGTTCGCCGGGCGCCTGAGCTTCTTCTGGGCCATTGGCATGAACTTCTATCTGGAAGTGGCCAAGATGCGTGCCGCGCGCCTGTTGTGGTGCCGCATCATGAAGGGCTTTGACGCCAAGTCGCCCAAGAGCCTGATGCTGCGCACCCATTGCCAGACCTCTGGCTGGTCGCTGACCGAGCAGGATCCTTATAACAATGTGGTGCGAACTACGATTGAAGCGATGGCGGCGGTGTTTGGCGGTACCCAGTCGCTGCACACCAACAGCTTTGACGAGGCCATCGCGCTGCCCACCGAGTTCAGCTCGCGCATCGCCCGCAATACCCAGCTCATCATCCAGGAAGAGACTCACATCACCAGCGTGATCGACCCTTGGGCGGGCTCCTACATGATGGAAAAACTGACCCAAGACATGGCCGATGCAGCCTGGAAGATCATCGAAGAAGTCGAAGCCATGGGTGGCATGACCAAAGCGGTGGACAGTGGTTGGGCCAAGCTGAAAATCGAAGCGGCTGCCGCAGAGAAGCAGGCGCGCATTGACAGTGGCAAAGACGTGATCGTTGGCGTCAACAAGTACAAGCTCAAGATCGAAGACGCGATTGAGGCGCGTGACATTGACAACGTCGCGGTGCGTGATGGCCAAATTGAACGTCTGAAAAATATCAAGAAAAAACGTGACCCAGCCCTCGTCAATGCTGCGCTCACTGCTATCACTTCTGCAGCAGAATCAGGTGAAGGCAATTTGCTGGACCTGGTCATCAAAGCCATGCGTCTGCGCGCGACGGTGGGTGAGGTGAGTGATGCCATGGAAAAAATCTACGGACGCCACCGCGCCGATACACAAAAGGTGACCGGCGTGTACGCAGCTGCTTATGACTCCGCTGAAGGGTGGGACGCGCTCAAATCCGAAATCAATGCGTTCGCAGAAACCGAGGGCCGTCGCCCTCGTGTCATGATTTCCAAACTGGGCCAAGACGGCCACGACCGGGGCGCCAAAGTCGTGGCCACCGCGTTTGCCGACCTGGGCTTTGACGTGGACATGGGGCCTCTGTTCCAGACGCCCGAAGAGTGTGCCCGTCAAGCCATTGAAAACGACGTGCATGCCGTGGGTGTGTCCACGCTTGCAGCGGGCCATAAAACCCTGGTGCCCGCCATCATTGCCGAACTGAAAAAACAAGGCGCTGACGACATCATCGTATTTGTGGGCGGCGTGATTCCGCGTCAGGACTATGAGATGTTGTATGACGCAGGGGTCAAAGGCATCTATGGTCCCGGAACCCCCATTCCGGCCAGCGCCAAAGACGTGCTGGAGCAGATCAAGAAGGCGATTGCCTGAGAAGCGTTGGGACAGAACCCTGCACATGACGAAAATGCCACCGGAGACGACTACTGCTGACCGAAATTGGGCGCTCAACCCAGTTTCCGTCGGCGGGATCACCCAAAGTACGGGGGCCCGGCAACGCCGCGCCATCGCCAAAGCCATCACCTTGCTCGAATCAACCCGCGCCGACCACCGTGTGCAGGCCGACGAGTTGCTGACGGCCTTGTTGCCGCACACCGGCCAGTCGTTCCGGCTTGGCATCAGTGGTGTGCCTGGCGTGGGCAAGTCGACCTTTATCGAGGTGCTGGGTCTGTACCTGATTGATCGGGGCCACCGGGTGGCGGTGCTCACCATCGATCCGTCCAGCACCGTGTCGGGTGGCTCGATTCTGGGTGACAAGACGCGTATGGAGCACCTCTCAGTTCATGAGCGTGCCTACATCCGACCCAGCCCCAGCAGCGGCACGCTCGGTGGTGTGGCTGAGAAGACCCGCGAGGCCATGCTGGTGTGTGAGGCGGCGGGTTATGACATCGTCATCGTGGAAACCGTGGGTGTGGGTCAGAGCGAGACCGCGGTGGCCAACATGACCGACATGTTCGTGCTGATGCAATTGCCCAATGCCGGGGACGACTTGCAGGCGATCAAAAAAGGCGTGATGGAGCTGGCCGATCTGGTGTTGATCAACAAGGCGGACATTGACGCCATCGCCGCGCAACGTGCACAACTGCAAATCACGGCCGCCATGCAATTGCTGGGCCTGTTTGGCAGCCACGACAAGAAAAACTGGCATCCCAAGGCCCTGCAGCTCAGCGCCCTGAACGGGCAGGGCGTCGACACCTTCTGGGCTGCAGTGACCGAATTCAGAACGCTGCAAACCGCCAACGGCAAGCTGGCCGCGCGCCGCCAGCAACAGTCCCTGGCTTGGATGTGGGAGCGCATTGATGCCGGTTTGAAGCTGGCCTTTCGTCACCATCCGCAGGTGCAGCAGATGTTGCCCCAGCTGACCCAGGATGTTTTGGAAGGGCGCCTGCCGGCCTCGACTGCAGCACGAAATATGCTTCTAGCCCATATGGATAGTGCGCAAGCAGCTACAAAATAAATAGCAATTGATGTAACTTGTCAAAGACGATCAGACCTTCGCAAAGAGAGAAAACCATGCACGACATACTTGAACAACTTGAAGCCAAACGCGAACTCGCGCGTTTGGGCGGTGGGCAAAAGCGCATCGATGCGCAACACAAAAAAGGCAAGCTCACCGCACGTGAACGTCTGGAACTGTTGCTCGACGAAGGCACGTTCGAAGAGTGGGACATGTTTGTGGAGCACCGGTGCGTGGACTTCGGCATGGCTGACAACAAGATTCCGGGCGACGGCGTGGTCACCGGCTACGGCATGATCAATGGCCGTCTGGTGTTTGTTTTCAGCCAGGATTTCACCGTGTTCGGCGGCGCCTTGTCGGAAGCCCATGCCGAGAAAATCTGCAAGGTCATGGACCAGGCCATGAAGGTCGGCGCGCCGGTGATTGGGCTGAACGACTCGGGTGGCGCCCGCATTCAGGAAGGCGTGGCATCTTTGGGTGGTTATGCCGACGTGTTCCAGCGTAATGTGATGGCCAGCGGCGTGGTGCCCCAGATCAGCATGATCATGGGCCCCTCGGCCGGAGGCGCGGTGTATTCGCCCGCCATGACCGACTTCATTTTCATGGTCAAGGACAGCTCCTACATGTTCGTGACCGGCCCTGAAGTTGTCAAAACCGTGACGCATGAAGAAGTGAGCGCTGAAGAACTGGGTGGCGCTGTCACCCACACCACCAAGAGCGGTGTGGCCGATCTGGCGTTTGAGAACGACGTGGAAGCGCTCTTGATGCTGCGCCGCCTGTACAACTACCTGCCGCTCAACAACCGCGAAAAAGCGCCCGTGCGCCGCAGTGGCGACCCGGCCGATCGCATGGACATGAGTCTGGACACGCTGGTACCCGACAACGCCAACAAGCCCTACGACATGAAGGAACTCATCGTCAAGACGCTGGACGATGGTGACTTTTTTGAACTTCAACCCGAGTACGCCAAAAACATCCTGATCGGCTTTGGTCGCATGGAAGGCCAGACTGTGGGCATCGTGGCGAACCAGCCGCTGGTGCTGGCGGGTTGTCTGGACATCAAGAGTTCGATCAAGGCCGCGCGTTTTGTGCGCTTTTGCGACGCCTTTAACATTCCGGTCATCACCTTTGTAGACGTGCCCGGCTTCATGCCCGGCACGGCCCAGGAGTACGGCGGCATCATCAAGCACGGCGCCAAGCTGCTTTACGCCTATGCTGAGTGCACCGTGCCGAAGATCACCATCATCACCCGCAAAGCCTACGGCGGCGCTTATGACGTGATGAGCTCCAAGCACTTGCGCGGTGACGTGAACTTTGCCTGGCCCAACGCCGAGATTGCGGTGATGGGCGCCAAGGGCGCGGTGGAAATCATCTTCCGCGAAGACAAGGGCGATCCCGCCAAGCTGGCCGCCAAGGAAGCCGAGTACAAGGCCCGCTTTGCCAACCCGTTTGTGGCCGGTGCCCGGGGTTTCATTGACGACGTGATCCTGCCGCACGAAACCCGCAAACGCATCTGCCGTTCGCTGGTGATGCTGCGTGACAAGAAGCTTGAGAACCCGTGGCGCAAGCACGGCAACATCCCCCTTTGATGGCTTGAGGAGAAAGACAAAAATGTTTACAAAAATACTGATTGCCAACCGTGGCGAGATCGCTTGCCGGGTCATCAAGACCGCCCAGAAAATGGGCATCAAAACCGTGGCCGTGTACTCCGATGCCGACCGGGACGCCCGTCATGTGATGCTGGCCGACGAGGCCGTCAACATTGGCCCGGCGCCCAGCCGCGAGAGTTATTTGCTGGCTGACAAGATCATTGCCGCCTGCAAACAGACCGGCGCACAAGCGGTGCACCCCGGTTACGGCTTCTTGAGCGAAAACGCTGGTTTTGCCAAGCGCGTGGAAGAGGAAGGCATCGTGTTCATCGGCCCCAAGCACCACTCCATTGCCGCCATGGGCGACAAGATTGAGTCAAAAAAGCTGGCCGGCGCGGCCGGGGTGAACTGCATCCCCGGCGTCAACGATGCCATTGAAACGCCTGAAAAAGCGGTCGAGATCGCCAAGGGCATTGGTTACCCGGTCATGATCAAGGCCAGCGCGGGCGGCGGTGGCAAAGGCCTGCGTGTGGCCTTCAACGACAAGGAAGCTTTTGAAGGCTTCACCAGCTGCCGCAATGAAGCGCGCAACAGCTTTGGTGATGACCGTGTGTTCATCGAGAAATTCGTCGAAGAGCCGCGTCACATCGAGATCCAACTGGTGGGCGACAGCTTTGGCAACGTCATTTATCTCAACGAGCGTGAATGCTCCATCCAGCGCCGTCACCAGAAGGTGATTGAAGAGGCGCCATCGCCCTTCATCTCCGAGGCCACCCGCAAAGCCATGGGCGAACAGGCCGTGCAACTGGCCAAGGCGGTGAACTACCAAAGCGCTGGCACGGTGGAGTTTGTGGTCGGCAAGGACCAGAGCTTCTATTTCCTGGAAATGAACACCCGCCTGCAGGTCGAGCACCCGGTGACTGAATGCATCACGGGCCTCGATTTGGTGGAATTGATGATTCGTGTCGCCGCAGGCGAAAAACTGCCTTTGACGCAAGCTGAAGTCAAGCGCGATGGTTGGGCCATCGAGTGCCGCATCAACGCCGAAGACCCGTTCCGTGGCTTCCTGCCGTCCACCGGTCGCCTGGTGCGCTTTCAGCCCCCGGCAGAGACCATGTTTGCGTCGGACACCAGCCGCTGGCAGGGTGTTCGCGTGGATACCGGTGTGCAGGACGGCGGTGAAATCCCGATGTTTTACGACTCGATGATCGCCAAGCTGATCGTGCATGGCAAAGACCGGCTGGAAGCCATTGCCAAGATGCGTGAAGCGCTCAATGGCTTTGTGATTCGCGGCGTCAGCAGCAACATCCCGTTCCAGGCCGCTTTGCTGGCGCACCCCAAATTTGTGGCGGGGGACTTCAACACCGGCTTCATTGCCGAGAACTACGCGCAGGGCTTTCGGGCTGAAGATGTGCCGCATGACGATGCTGATTTGCTGATTGCCCTGGCGGCCTTTGTCAACCGCAAATTCCGCAACCGTGCCACCGCCATCAGCGGCCAGATGGAAGGCCATGAAGTGGAAGTTGGCGAGGACTTCGTGGTGGTGACGCTGGGCCAGCAAGGTGCCACCACCCCCACCCCGGTGACCGTGACCGATTTTGAAGGAAAAACAGGCTCTAGCCAAGTAACCGTGGGCGGTAGTAGCTATAAAATATGTAGCAACTACCGCCTCGGTGAAATCCGAGTCAGCGGCACTTGCAATGGAGAACCTTTCACCGCGCAGGTTGAGCGGGGTAGTTTGGCCAGCAAGAATCCGCTGGCGATCCGGGTCTCGCACAACGGCACCCAGATTGACGCTCTGGTGCTCTCCAGGCGCGCCGCCGAACTGCATGCGCTGATGCCCTACAAGGCACCGCCGGACTTGAGCCGCTTTGTGTTGTCACCCATGCCCGGCTTGCTGGTAGAGGTGGCCGTGCAGCCCGGGCAGAAGGTTCAGGCCGGTGAGCGCGTGGCCGTGATTGAAGCCATGAAGATGGAAAACGTACTGTTTGCGGCCGCTGACGGTGTGGTCGGCAAGGTGTTGGCCAGCAAGGGCGAGAGCCTGACGGTAGACCAGCCCATTGTGGAGTTTGTCTGACCATGACCCGCCCCTTCAAAGTGCTGGGCATCCAGCAAATCGCCATTGGCGGGCCAGACAAGACCCGTTTGCAAAAACTCTGGGTCGACATGCTTGGCTTGGAGGTTACCGGCACGTTTCGCAGCGAACGCGAAAACGTGGACGAAGACATCTGCACCATGGGCAGCGGCCCGTTCAAGGTCGAGGTAGACCTGATGCAGCCACTGGACCCCGACAAGAAGCCTGCGGTGCACACCACGCCGCTGAACCACGTGGGCTTGTGGATTGATGACTTGCCCAAGGCGGTGGAATGGTTGACGGCCAACGGTGTGCGCTTTGCGCCGGGTGGGATCCGCCAGGGCGCGGCGGGATTCGATATCTGTTTTCTGCACCCCAAGGCGAATGATGAGTTCCCCATTGCGGGGGAGGGCGTGTTGATCGAACTGGTGCAAGCCCCAGAGGAGGTGGTGAGCGCCTTCGCCAAACTCGCGGGCGCGTGAACCCGCAAGTTGCGGTTTAGCCTCTCTTGGCGCGGGCACGCGCCAGGGCGGCTTCAATCACGGCGCGTTTTTTGTCGAGGATGACGGGGTCCGTGTGTTGCGAATGGCCTGGCAAATCGGCCAGCTTGGTCTCGGCCTTTTCTTCAAGCCTTTTAGCGTTCTCGCCCACGTCCCGCGTGCGGCGGTAGCTATTGAATTCATAGCGGTTTTGTGCCAGATCAGCCAGTGGGCGTGACCATGCGGACCAGCCCGTGGCCGTGCCGGTGACATTCTCAAGCTCAATACAGTCCACCGGACATACCGGCAGGCACAACTCGCATCCGGTGCAGTAAGCCTCGATGATGGTGTGCATCAGCTTGTTGCTGCCCATGATCGCGTCGGTGGGGCAGGCCTTGACGCACAGGGTGCAGCCAATGCACCAGTCTTCGTCAATGAACGCCACCGTGCGAGGGCCTTCAACGCCATTGGCAGGGTTCAGCGTCGTGACAGGGCGGCCGGTGACGGCGGCCAGCCACTCAATGCCCTGTTGGCCGCCGGGCGGGCACTGGTTGATGCCCGCCTCATCCTCCGCCACCGCCTGCGCATAGGCCGCACAGTCCGGGTAGCCACAACGCGTGCACTGCGTTTGCGGCAATACCGCCAGAATCTGCGCAGCCAATGACCCCATTACTTCCTGCGAGAGGCCTTGCTTGCTACAGGTTTAATAGCTGCTTGCATAGGTTTGACGAGGACTGTGGCCGGTTTGGCAACAGCTTTCGGAGGGGTGACCGTAGCCGGGGTGAGTGCTTTCGCTGCAGGTGTTGCAACGGTTTTCACCGCTTCGACGGCCGCCTTGACTCGCTCAGCAGCGATGGTGGGCTTTTGGGCTGGTGCCTTGACAAGCTCAAGCGCCAGTTCTTTTTGCTTGGGGGCTGGCTCAACGGCTGCGACGACGGCCGCAACAGGAGGCACCGCGGGCGCCACTGGTGCCACATCAATCACCGGGGCTTTGGCGGGCTTGGCCACGGGTTGATGGTTCAGGATGAAAGCTCTCACCTCTGGGTACACCATGTCGCGCCAACGGCGACCCGCGAAAATTCCGTAGTGTCCGGCACCTTCCACGATGTAATGCTTTTGCTCCGAGTCGACCACGCCGCTGCAAATGCTGTGGACCGCTTCGGTTTGGCCGGAGCCGGAGATGTCGTCCAACTCGCCTTCGACCGAGAACAAGGCGGTGGTGGTGATGTCCTGCGGGCGCACGCGCTCGGGCACGCCTGCCGGATTTCTCACATCCCAGGTGCCATTGACCAGGCTGAACTCCTGGAAAACGACCTTGATGGTCTCCAGGTAGTAGTTGGCGTCCATGTCGAGCACGGCGTTGTATTCGTCGTAGAACTTGCGGTGGGCCTCGGTGCTGGCGCCGTCACCTTTGATCAGGTCCTTGAAGTACTCGTAGTGGCTTTTCGCGTGGTTGCTGGGGTTCATGGCCACAAAGCCGGTGTGCTGCAGAAACCCGGGGTAAACGCGCCGTCCGGCGCCAGGGAAGCTGCTGGGCACGTTGTAGATCACGTTTTTCTCAAACCAGTCGTGGCTCTTGTTCATGGCCAGGTTGTTCACCGCCGTAGGCGACTTGCGCGCATCAATCGGCCCCCCCATCATGGTCATGGTCAGGGGCGTCACTTCACCGCGGCTGGCCATCAGGGAGACCGCTGCCAGCACTGGCACCGTGGGTTGGCACACGCTCACCACGTGGCAATTGCCGTAAATACCTTGCAGGTGGCGGATGAACTCCTGCACGTAGTTCACATAGTCGTCCAGGTGAAATTCACCTTCGGACAGGGGAATCAGGCGGGCGTTTTTCCAGTCGGTGATGTAGACCTTGTGGTCTTTCAGCATGGTTTTGACGGTGTCACGCAGCAACGTTGCGTAGTGACCGGACAGGGGTGCCACGATCAGGACGGCGGGTTGGCCCTTCAGCTTGCCCAGGGTTGCCGGATCGTCGCTGAAGCGCTTGAAACGACGCAATTCGCAGAAAGGTTTGTTGATCTCGACACGTTCGTGGATGGCAATGTCGACACCGTCCACGTCAATGGTGCGCAGGCCGAATTCTGGCTTTTCGTAGTCCTTGCCCAAGCGATGCATCAGGTCGTATCCTGCGGAAATACGCTGAGAAAACGGATTTTTCCCGAACAGTGACATCGGGTTGCCATAGACCTTGGAGGCCGACTGCGCAAAGTCAGTGAAGGGCTCCATCAGGGAACGTTGGGCTTCGTAAAGTTGGTAGAGCACGGTTAATTCACTTTCAGGAAATGTTGCAGTGCAGCATAACAGTTCTGGGCCGTTGGCGCTGGGGGCAGAACTCCAATATTATTTGATTTCTGTCATGCTGCTGCAAGGTTGATCTCAAAATGCTGGCCAACATGAATATTAGCTGTTATGGCTATAAAAGATAAGCATACTGCCTTTCAATCTGTCGCGCCGGACCCTGCGTTGCCGCGGTGAACGGCCTTCGACCTTTTTCCGGAAAATTAAATGACTTCATTCGTTGATGCTAGTGGCTTTGATTCATTTCAATCGCTCCAAAAGACCGCCAGAATGCCCGTACTTTTTTTGGGTCATGGCAGCCCCATGAATGCGATCGAAGACAACGAGTACCGCCGCAGTTGGCGGGCGCTGGGCGAGCAGTTCGGCACGGTTTGGCCCAAGCCGCAGCTCATCCTCTGCATTTCGGCCCACTGGCTCACGCAGGGCTGGTGGCTGACCGCCATGTCCGAGCCCAAGACCATCCACGATTTTGGTGGGTTCCCGAAAGCGCTGTTTGATCAGCAGTACCCGGCGCCAGGCGCCCCATTGGCGGCCCAGGAGATGGCGACGGTCCTGATGCAGCCAGATACGTCGCAACCCCTGTCACTGGATACGGACACCTGGGGCTTGGACCATGGCGCCTGGTCGGTCCTCAAACCCATGTTTCCCGGGGCTGATATTCCGGTCATCCAGCTCAGCATGGACTACCAGCGTCCGCCTGCGGAGCACTATGCGCTGGGCCAACAGCTCAAAGGCTTGCGGGACCGGGGTGTGCTGATTGTGGGCAGCGGCAACATCGTGCACAACCTGCGCACCATGCAGAGAAGCGCGACTTCCGATCAGGCTTTTGACTGGGCAATTGAGTTTGACAATGTCATCGCCGACTACTTGATCAGTGGCAATCTGTCCGCTTTGCAGGCGTTTCAATCGTTGGGGGAGGTGGCCCGACAGGCGCATCCCACCTATGAGCATTTTTTGCCGCTGCTGTACGCGGCGGGTGCGGTCGACCCGGATGAGCCGCCGCAATTTTTCAATACCAGCTTTCAGGCCGCCTCGATCTCGATGCGTTCGGTGATCTGGGGCTGAGCCTTCTGGCCGCTTATTTTCAGACTACCTTGGCAATGGAGGCGCACACATAGTCAATGTTCTTGCTGTTCAGGGCCGCGACACACATACGTCCTGTGTCCGTGCCGTAAACGCCGAATTCATTGCGCAGACGAACCATCTGGTCTTTGGACAGGCCCGAGTAGCTGAACATGCCAATCTGGCTGGTGATGAAGCTCATGTCCTGCTTCACGCCGGCGGCTTTCAGGCCGTCAACCAGTTTTTGGCGCATGGCCTTGATGCGCACACGCATCTCGCCCAATTCTTTTTCCCACAAGGCGCGCAGTTCTGGGTTGCCCAAAACAGCCGCTACCACTGCGCCGCCGTGGATGGGAGGGTTCGAGTAGTTGGTGCGGATCACGATTTTGAGCTGGGACAGCACACGGTCGGCTTCGTCCTTGTTCTCGCAAAGCACAGACAAGGCGCCAACACGCTCGCCATAGAGGCTGAAGCTTTTGCTGAATGACGTGGAAACGAAGAAGTCCATGCCAGCCGCGACGAACTTGCCGATCACGGCGCCGTCTTCGGTGATTCCGTGACCAAAGCCCTGGTAAGCCATGTCCAGGAACAGCACCAGGTTCTTGGCCTTGACGGCGGCGATGACCTGATCCCACTGCGCTGCAGTGATGTCGTAGCCGGTGGGGTTGTGGCAGCAGGCGTGAAGCAGAATGATGGTGCCCGGAGCGGCGGCGTTCAGGTCTGCCAGCATGCCGTCAAAGTCAATACCGCGGTTGGTTGCGTCGTAGTAGCGGTAGCTCTCAACCGTGAATCCGGCGCTGGTGAACAAGGCGCGGTGGTTTTCCCAGCTGGGGTCGGAGATCAACACCTTGGCGTTCGGGTTGAGTTTCTTCAGGAAGTCGGCGCCAATCTTCAGGCCGCCTGTGCCGCCAATGCCTTGCACCGTGGCAACACGTCCGGACTTGACGGGTTCGCTTTCTGCGCCAAACACCAGGCTTTTGACTGCGGCGTCATAGGCGGCAATGCCATCGATGGGCAAGTAACCGCGCGGGGTGGGCTTGTCCATCATGGTTTTTTCGGCGGCTTGCACGCATTGCAGCAGAGGGAGCTTGCCGTTGTCGTCGAAATAGACGCCCACACCCAGGTTCACTTTGGCCGGATTGGTGTCGGCATTGAATTGCTCGTTCAATCCAAGAATGGGGTCACGGGGGGCCATTTCGACAGCGGAAAAGAGAGACATGAGAGAGTCCTGTGAGGAGAAGTCGGAGGGAAAATGCTGCCGCATGCAGCAGGTATCGGTTTTATTTTAACGGGGCCGTCAAACAAGGGCGCTTGAGCGGTATGTCTGGGGTGACGTGGTGGGTGCTTCGCTGGGCGTTGATGCCTCTTGCCTGGGCACAAATGGGCCCGCTCGGGACGGCCATGGCATATGCCGCTACCATATTTGGTTGTCCTCCTTTTGAATTGAGTTGCGATGTCTGCATCTGCCCCTCTTGCTCTTGCCCCGTCCAGTGAAGCCGAACCGGTTCGTACCGGCACCTTTGTGCGTTATCCGGACTCGCCTTTTGAGTTGTACCAACCCTATCCACCTGCTGGCGATCAGCCGGAGGCAATTGAGCAGCTGGTCGACGGTGTCAACGATGGGGAGGTGTTCCAGACGCTGCTGGGGGTGACGGGCTCAGGCAAGACATTCACCATGGCCAACGTGATCGCCCGGCTGGGCCGGCCCGCTATTGTGTTTGCCCCCAACAAGACGTTGGCCGCGCAGTTGTACAGCGAGTTTCGCGAGTTTTTCCCTAAAAATGCGGTGGAGTATTTCGTCAGCTATTACGACTACTACCAGCCCGAGGCCTATGTGCCGCAGCGCGACCTGTTCATTGAAAAAGACTCTGCCATCAATGAGCACATTGAGCAGATGCGCCTGTCCTGTACCAAAAGCGTGCTGGAGCGGCGTGACGTGGTGATTGTGGCCACCGTGTCGGCCATCTACGGCATTGGCCAGCCCGAGGCGTACCACAAGATGGTCATGACGCTGCGCGCGGGCGACAAGATGGGGCAGCGCGACATGATTGCGCAGCTGGTTCGCATGCAGTACCAGCGCAATGACATGGACTTTTCACGGGGCGCCTTTCGGGTTCGCGGCGACACCATCGACATTTTTCCGGCGGAGCACAGCGAAATGGCGATCCGCGTCGAGCTGTTTGATGATGAGATTGAATCGTTGCAGCTGTTTGACCCGCTGACGGGGCGCATCCGCCAGAAGATTCCGCGTTTTACCGTCTACCCCAGCAGCCATTACGTGACGCCCAGGGATCAAGTGTTGGCGGCTGTGGAAACCATCAAGGTGGAATTGTCCGACCGCGTCAAGGAGTTTGTCAGCCAGGGCAAGCTGGTTGAAGCCCAACGGCTGGAGCAACGCACCCGGTTCGACCTGGAGATGCTCAGCGAAGTCGGGCACTGCAAGGGCATCGAAAACTACAGCCGCCACCTCAGTGGTGCGCCGCCCGGCGCACCACCCGCCACACTGACCGATTACCTGCCCAAGGATGCGATGATGTTTTTGGACGAAAGCCACGTGTTGATCGGGCAATTTGGCGGTATGTACAACGGCGACCGCTCTCGCAAGACGACGCTGGTGGAGTACGGCTTTCGTCTGCCCAGTGCGCTGGACAACCGGCCTTTGAAGTTTGAAGAGTTCGAGACCAAGATGCGCCAGGCCATTTTTGTGTCGGCCACGCCGGGCCAGTGGGAAAAAGACCATGCAGGGCAAGTCGTTGAGCAATTGGTGCGTCCGACCGGTCTGGTGGACCCTGAGGTCGAAGTGAGGCCAGCGAGCAACCAGGTGGACGATGTGCTGCAGGAAATCCGCATTCGCGTCGAGAAAAACGAACGAGTCCTGATCACCACGCTGACCAAGCGCATGGCAGAGCAGTTGACCGATTACCTGAGTGACAACGGGGTGAAAGTGCGGTATCTGCACAGTGACGTGGACACGGTGGAGCGTGTCGAAATCTTGCGGGATCTGCGTTTGGGCACTTTTGATGTGCTGGTGGGGATCAATTTGCTGCGCGAGGGGCTGGACATTCCCGAAGTGTCATTGGTGGCGATTCTGGATGCAGACAAAGAGGGCTTTTTACGGTCCGAGCGCTCGCTCATCCAGACCATCGGCCGTGCTGCCCGCAACTTGCATGGGCGGGCCATTCTTTATGCCGATAAGGTCACGGACTCCATGAAGAAGGCCATGGGAGAGACCGAGCGTCGCCGTATCAAGCAGGTCGCGCATAACGAAGCTCATGGGATCACGCCCCGCAGCATTGTGAAGCAGGTCAAAGACCTGATTGACGGTGTCTATAGCGAGAAAGCGGGCAAAGAGGCCGAAAAACTGGAACGCGATGCCATGCAGCGGGCGCAGGTAGAGGACATGAGTGAGAAAGACATCTCCCGTGAAATTAAGCGCCTGGAGAAGCAGATGCTGGAGCACGCACGCAACCTGGAGTTCGAAAAGGCCGCCAGGGTGCGAGATCAATTGGGGATTTTGAAAGAGCAGGCTTTTGGTGCGTCCGGGAGCGATAACGTCTCCATAATTTCACAAGGTGGGAAGTAATCGGTTTTGTGACTGATCAGTCTAGGTACCCGAGCAAATTGCTGGGTTTATTGATATACTTGTACCAGCGGGTCTTGAAAAGACCCGCGCCTAAGCCCTAAAAGCGCTACTTGACATCGGTGATGTTGCGCGCAGACATGGTGGTGTTGCAGTTGTTCAACCGAATCCAAGGAGTTTGCCATGCGTCTTACTACCAAAGGCCGTTTTGCGGTCACAGCAATGATTGATCTGGGTTTGCGTCAAAGCAATGGCCCTGTCACCCTGGCCGCGATCAGCCAGCGTCAACAAATTTCCCTGTCTTACCTGGAGCAGCTTTTTGGCAAGCTCCGTCGCCATGAGTTGGTGGAGTCCACACGTGGCCCCGGTGGCGGCTACACCTTGGCACGCAGCCCAGCTGATATCACCGTGGCCGACATCATTGTGTCGGTCGATGAGCCGATTGATGCGACACAATGCGGCGGCAAGGAAAATTGCCTGGGTGAAGGCACACGTTGTATGACGCACGATCTGTGGGCTTCGCTCAATGTCCGCATGGTTGAGTTTCTCGAGTCGGTGACGCTGCAGAAGCTGGTTGATGACCAGTTGGCCAAGGGCCTGCAAATTGAGGACAAGCCCACACTCAAGCGAGCCATTTCGAGCATGCCGGCCGTCAAGCCGATTCGCATGAACGTGCCAAACTCGGTGTTTGCGCTGGGCAATGCATTTTCAAAAATCTGAACCCCGCCCCTTCATTTCAATCAATAGATCAACAGCCTCAGCGAGCCCTTGATGGATACAACCCCACATTTCCCCATTTACATGGATTACAGCGCCACCAACCCTTGCGATGAGCGGGTGGTGGACGCCATGATTCCCTGGTTGCGCCAGCACTTTGGCAACCCTGCGTCACGCAGTCATGCATGGGGCTGGGAAGCGGAAGCCGCTGTAGAAAAAGCGCGGGAGCAAGTGGCGGCCCTGATTGGTGCCGACCCGCGCGAAATCGTCTGGACTTCGGGCGCGACGGAGTCCAACAACCTGGCGCTCAAAGGCGCGGCAGGGTTCTACAAGACCAAAGGCAAGCACATCATCACCGTCAAGACCGAGCACAAAGCCGTGCTCGATACCTGTCGTGAACTGGAGCGCCAGGGCTTCGACGTGACGTACCTGGATGTGCAGGAAGATGGCTTGGTGAATCTCGACGCCTTCAAGGCTGCCATCCGTCCGGACACCATCCTGGCCAGCGTCATGTTTGTCAACAACGAGATTGGTGTCATTCAGGACATCACGGCCATTGGCAACGTGTGTCGCGAGAAAGGCATTGTTTTTCACGTGGATGCGGCCCAGGCTACCGGTCGGGTTGACATTGACATGAGCCAGTTGCCGGTGGATTTGATGAGCCTCACCGCTCACAAGACCTACGGCCCCAAAGGCATTGGCGCGTTGTTTGTCCGCCGTAAGCCACGTATCCGTATTGAAGCGCAAATGCATGGCGGTGGCCACGAGCGCGGCATGCGTTCGGGCACCTTGCCGACCCATCAGATCGTTGGCATGGGCGAGGCTTACCGCATCGCCAAAGAAGAGATGGCCGTGGAGAACGTGCGTATTCGCGCCTTGCATGATCGTATGTTGGCGGGGCTCAAAGATGTGGAGCAGGTGTTCATCAATGGCCACATTGACCAGCGCGTGCCGCACAACCTGAACATGAGCTTCAACTATGTTGAAGGCGAGTCCCTGATCATGGGGATCAAGGGGCTGGCCGTATCCAGTGGTTCGGCCTGTACATCGGCCAGCCTGGAGCCCAGTTACGTACTTCGCGCCCTGGGGCGCAGTGACGAACTGGCACACAGCAGCCTGCGCATGACGATTGGCCGCTACACCACCGAAGCCGAAATTGACTACGCGATCGACACCATCAAGGTGAATGTCGCCAAACTGCGTGACTTGAGCCCGCTGTGGGACATGTACAAAGAAGGCATTGACATCAGCACCATCCAGTGGGCTGCTCACTAAACCAAACGAGGTAAACCAAATGGCATATTCTGAAAAGGTCGTTGACCACTACGAAAACCCCCGCAATGTCGGTTCCTTCGACAAGGGCGATGACTCCGTCGGTACCGGCATGGTGGGTGCCCCTGCTTGCGGCGACGTGATGAAACTGCAAATCAAGGTCAACCCGGAGACGGGTGTGATTGAAGACGCACGTTTTAAAACCTACGGTTGCGGCTCTGCGATTGCTTCTTCTTCTCTGGTGACAGAGTGGGTCAAAGGCAAAACGCTGGATCAGGCGGCTGCGCTCAAAAACAGCGAGATCGCTGAAGAGTTGGCCCTGCCGCCCGTGAAAATTCACTGCTCCATCCTGGCGGAAGACGCCATCAAGGCCGCTGTGAACGATTACCGACAAAAACACAACGCACCACAGACCCACTGACATGGCCGTTACGCTGACAGAAGCCGCCGCCCGACACGTCACACGCTACCTGGCCAAGCGCGGCCAGGGCGTGGGTGTTCGGCTCGGCGTCAAAACCACAGGCTGCTCGGGCCTGGCTTACAAACTTGAGTACGTGGACGAAATCGGTCCTGAGGACATGGTATTTGAAGGCCATGGTGTCAAAGTGTTGATCGAGCCCAAAAGCTTCGCTTACCTTGATGGGACCGAGCTCGATTTCGTGCGCGAAGGGCTCAATGAGGGTTTCAAATTCAACAACCCCAAAGAGCGTGATCGCTGTGGTTGCGGCGAGTCGTTCCGGGTGTGAATTTACAGTCCAATGATTTCGAGCTCTTTGGTCTTGTTCCGCAATTTGCGCAAGATCGGGCGGCTATTGACGCCCGCTGGAAAGACCTGCAGCGTGAAGCGCATCCCGACAAGTTTGCCGCACAAGGGGCTGCTGCGCAACGGATCGCCATGCAGTGGTCTGTACGCATCAACGAAGCTTATCAACGTCTCAAAGACCCGCTGAAGCGGGCCGCCTACCTGTGTGAGCTCAATGGCGCCGCGGTGAATGCCGAGAACAACACGGCCATGCCCGCGTCGTTCCTGATGCAGCAAATGACCTGGCGCGAAGAGCTTGACGATGCTGATTCAACGGAGGCTTTGAACGCACTGGGCGATCAGGTGCTGCGGGCCCGCCGGGAGACACTGCAGCGATGTGGTGAATTGCTAGACCAGCAAAAAGATTTCAAGCAGGCCGTGCAGCAGGTGAGGGCGCTCATGTTCATTGAGCGTTTTGCCAGCGACGTTGAAGCCCGCCTTGACCGGATGGACACTGCAGACAGGGGACAATAGCGCCTCGATTCTCAAAAAAATAATCATGGCGCTTTTACAAATTTCCGAACCCGGACAGTCTCCCAATCCCCACCAACGCCGCGTGGCGGTGGGTATTGATCTGGGAACAACTCACTCTCTCGTGGCGTCTGTGCGTCATGGCGTTGCCGAATGTTTGCCCGATGCACAGGGCCGGGTTATCTTGCCTTCGGTGGTTCGCTACCAGGCGGGCAGTGCACGCCAGATTGGTTTTGAAGCGCAGGATGCGCTGGCGCTGGATCCCGAAAACACCATCGCCTCAGTCAAGCGCTTCATGGGTCGTGGTCTGGCTGACGTGGCCGGTCATGACAAACTGCCCTACCGCTTTGTCGACCATCCGGGCATGCTGGGTTTGCAGACGGTCCAGGGGGAGAAGTCACCGGTTGAGGTCAGCGCCGATATTCTGGCCACCTTGCGTTATCGTGCCGAAGACACGTTCAACGATGATCTTTTTGGTGCTGTTATCACGGTGCCGGCCTATTTCGACGATGCGCAGCGCCAGGCGACCAAAGATGCTGCGCAACTGGCCGGTCTGAACGTTCTTCGGCTGATCAACGAGCCCACCGCTGCGGCCATTGCCTACGGCCTGGACAACGCGAGCGAAGGCGTTTACGCCATTTATGACCTGGGTGGCGGTACTTTTGACATCTCGATATTGCGCTTGACCCAAGGCGTGTTTGAAGTGGTTGCCACCGGCGGCGATTCCGCATTGGGTGGCGACGACTATGACCACGCTCTGGCTGACTGGGTGTTGGCGCAAGTGGGTGTCCAAGCACTCTCCGCCTCCGACAAAGCCGCCGTCAAGGTGGCTGCACGCGCCTGCAAAGAAGCGCTATCCGCTACAAAATCAGTAGCGTTCTCCGCTTTATTGGCGGGGGCTAGAGTCGAGTTTGATGTAAATGTTGAACAATTTGAGGCGGCTACCCGCAGGTTGACGTCCCGAACCCTTGGTGCCGTGCGCAAAGCCTTGCGGGATGCCAAGCTGACGGTGGACGAAGTCAAGGGGGTCGTCATGGTGGGCGGTTCTACCCGCATGCCGCAAATCCGCAAAGCTGTCGCGACCCTTTTTGGCCGGGAGCCACTGACCAATCTCAACCCCGACGAGGTGGTTGCCCTCGGTGCCGCCATTCAGGCCAATCAGCTGGCGGGCAACAACACGGCGGGAGATTTGTTGCTGCTGGATGTCATTCCTCTGTCGCTGGGCATTGAGACCATGGGGGGCCTGGTGGAGCGCATCGTGCCGCGCAACCAGACTATTCCGACAGCGATGGCGCAGGACTTCACCACCTACAAAGACGGTCAGACGGCCCTGGCCTTGCACGTGGTGCAGGGTGAGCGTGATCTGGTGGCCGACTGCCGCAGCTTGGCCCGGTTTGAGTTGCGCGGCATTCCGCCCATGGTGGCGGGCGCCGCACGGATTCGGGTCACGTTCACCGTGGATGCGGATGGCCTCCTGAACGTCGCCGCTAAAGAGCAGATCAGTGGCGTCGAGGCCCAGATTGATGTCAAGCCCACCTATGGTTTGGGGGATGACCAGATTGCCCGCATGCTGCAAGACAGCTTTACCACGGCAGAAGCCGACATGAAGTCACGTGCCCTCGTGGAAGCCCGGGTGGATGGTGACCGCATGCTGTTGGCGACGCAAAGTGCTCTGGATGCTGATGGTGATTTGCTCACCGATGCAGACCGCGCTGTCATTGACGGCTTGATGGCGGGTGTGACCGCCGCGCGTTCCCTTGAAGATGCCGCACAGATTGAGGCGGCGACACAAACGCTTGCCAAAGGCACTGAGGCGTTTGCTGCAATGCGCATGAACCGGGGCATTCAGAAAGCCCTGGCAGGCAAAAATATTGAGTCGGTCTGAATCGGACCCAACGGAACAACACATGCCCATTATCAAAATACTGCCTCATCCCGAGTACTGCCCCACAGGCACAGAAATTTCGGCACCAGCCGGAACCTCCATCTGCGAGGCCTTGCTGGACAACCACATCAACATCGAGCACGCCTGTGACATGGTGTGCGCCTGCACCACTTGTCACGTCATCGTGCGCGAAGGTTTTGCCTCTCTCAACGAGCTTGATGACAATGAAGAGGATATGCTGGACCGCGCCTGGGGTCTGGAGCCCAACTCGCGTTTGAGTTGCCAGGCCATCTTGGCGCAAAAAGATCTGGTGGTGGAGATTCCCAAATACTCGATCAACCACGCCAAAGAGGGCCACTGAGGCTCGAGTTTTCTGCGTATTTAAGTTCCTATGCGTCAAATTTTTCTTGATACTGAAACAACCGGCCTCTCGGCCGACAACGGCGACCGCGTGATTGAGATTGGCTGTGTTGAGCTGCTCAACCGCAAACTCACCGGCAACAACAAGCATTTCTACCTCAATCCGGGGCGCGACAGCCACGAAGAGGCCTTGAAGGTGCACGGGATCACGACCGAGTTCCTGAAGGACAAGCCCAAGTTTGAGCGGGTGGTGGATGAGCTTCTGGCGTACCTGGAAGGCGCTGAAATCATCATCCACAACGCGGCGTTCGACGTGGGTTTCCTGAACAAGGAGCTGGAGCTCGTGGGTCGTCCGTTGTTCAAGGAGTTTGTGGCCAGCGTGACCGATACGCTGGCCATGGCCAAGGAAATGTTCCCTGGCAAGCGCAATTCACTCAATGCCTTGTGTGATCGCCTTGGGGTGGACAACTCCGGGCGCACCCTGCACGGCGCCTTGCTTGATGCCGAGTTGCTGGCCGATGTCTACATCAACCTGACCCGGGGTCAGGACGCTTTGTTGATCGATCTTGGCGCAGATGATGCGGATGGTCGCCCGGCAGTTATTCAGATTGATTTGCATTCGATCAAGCTTCCTGTGTTGGCCTCCAACGATCAGGAACTGGCAGCTCATGAAGATGTGCTCAAGCAGATTGACAAATCCAGTGGAAGTAAAACGCTTTGGCGGGCAATGGCCTGAAAATATGGCATAATTCGAGGCTTACCTGATCAGAATTCAGGGCGGTTAGCTCAGGGGTAGAGCACTGCATTCACACTGCAGGGGTCGCAAGTTCGAAACTTGCACTGCCCACCAAATTATTGGTTGAAATCAAGGACTTACGAGAAATCGAAAGTCCTTTTTTTTATTTCCGATCGTGCTTACGTTCAATTTTTCCTTCCGCTGTGGGCGTCGCCGGGACGGTTGTAAACAAAGAAGTTTTCAGAAATGTGATGCTGTGGCTGCTTCCATACTTGAGTGTTTCGATCACCGCTTTCTGGATTTTGCCGCGCTGCCGCTCGAATGACGTCACCATGTCATGGCTATTGGTGAGCCGGGAGCGTTCAACCTCCCCCAGTGTTTCCCGGGTCACAAAAAAGCGGTGTGCCACACCGTGCACATCGACCGTGAATGCGATGCCATCGCCGATGTCGGCATCCATGCGGATGTTCTCGATGATCAGGTCGGTCATGTTGGTGTCCTCACGAGTCTTGGGTCTGGGACGCATCCCGGATTGGTGCCGGATCAGCATATACCCTAATGCAGCTTGGGCTCAAGCTCACTCCTGCTTGGCCGATAACTTCTCATGACCGGGAATGGTTTGACTGGTCCGGTCAGGCAACTTCCCCGCATCGACGACTATCACAAGGAGACTCCATGAAACGCTCTATTCTTATTTCTTCACTTGCCTGCATTTTGTCCACAACGTTTGCTGTTGGGGCACATGCCGATGGCAAGGCCACTGCAGCCGAGGCCACGGCCATGGTCAAGAAGGGCGTTGCTTTTATAAAAGCCAATGGCAAGGAAAAGGGGCAGGCTGAAATCAGCAACAAGGCGGGCCAGTTCGTGGACCGTGACCTGTATTTGGTGGTGTATGCGTTGGACGGCATGGTGCGTGCTCATGGCGCGAACGAGAAAATGATCGGAAAAAATCTGATCGATCTCAAGGATGTGGACGGCAAGGAGTTCGTCAAGGAGCGGGTTGAGTTGGCCAAGAGCAAGGGCACTTTCTGGCAAGACTACAAGTTCACCGACCCCACCACGAAAAAAATTGCCCCCAAGAGCATGTACTGCGAAAAGCTGGACGACGCGGCCGTGTGTGGTGGTATCTACAAGTAAATCCCGCAACAGTCCGCCATTTTGGGGTTTTGAACGCCGCTTGACAAGCGGCAATGTTGGGGGATCGTCATGAAGTTGGGTATGAAATTGCTGGCTGCGCCGCTGTTGACGGCTGTGGTTGTGTTGATGGTCGGGCAGGTCAATGCCTTTCTGCTGGGGCAAGCCGCTGTGAGCGGTCAGGTCAGTTCGAAAGCGAGTCTGGCGGACTTCAAGACCGTGGCCAGTGTGCAGCAGCAACTCGGCCAGGTGCATGCCAATGTGTACAAGACGGTTGCTCTGATCGGCTCATTGGACGAGCCAAAAATCAAGGCGTTTCGTGAAGATCTGGCCAAGCAGTTGGTCGATATCAAGCAGGCGGCTGGCGCTCTGTCTGAGGCGGCCGGTGCCGATGAGCCATTGAAGATGGCCGTGACGGAGGTTGGCAATCAGGTTGACAAATATGCCAAACAGGCAGATTCCGCCGTTGATCTGTCTTCGGTTGACCCCAATACCGGCATAGCAGCGATGCAGGGCGCCGATGAGACGTTCATGTCCATGACCATCGCCATGAATGAGATTGTCACCAGCAGCGAGGCGCGGTCTCATGCCGCTATCGGCGCCTCGCAGCTACGCGCACGCAACACCAATCTGTTGCTGGCCGTGTTGGGCCTGGTAGTCGCCTCGATTGCGGTGGGTTTGTCATGGCTCATGCAGCGCAAGCTGGTTGCCGAGCTGGCCCGGGCCGTGCAGGCGGCGCATCAAGTGGCGGGTGGCGACCTGCGTGTGGATGTCTCCAGCGACCGCAAGGACGAGGTGGGTGATTTGATGCATGCCCTGGGCGCCATGACCCTGCAACTCAATCAATCCATTGCCACAGTGATGGATTCGTCCGAATCCATCCGCCTGGCTAGTGCTGAAATTGCCATGGGTAACCAGGACCTGGCCAACCGCACCGAACTCACCGCCAGCAATCTGCAGAACGCGGCGTCATCCACCGTCCAGCTCACAGGCACGGTCAGGCAATCGGCTGATTCGGCGATGCAGGCCAATCAGCTCGCGGTGTCTGCCACTGCCGTGGCGGTTCGCGGCGGAGAAGTGGTGGCGCAGGTCGTGTCGACCATGGAAGAGATCAATACCAGCGCGAGAAAAATAGCCGACATCATTGGTGTGATCGATGGCATTGCGTTCCAGACCAATATTCTGGCCCTGAATGCCGCGGTCGAGGCTGCGCGCGCGGGCGAGCAGGGCCGGGGCTTTGCTGTTGTCGCCAGTGAAGTGCGCAGTCTCGCAGGACGGTCGGCCGATGCAGCCAAAGAGATCAAGAGTCTCATCGGTGTGTCGGTTGCCAAGGTGGATTCGGGCTCCCGGCTGGTAGCGGATGCGGGCCGGACCATGACCGAAATCGTGACGTCGGTACAGCACGTGTCTGACATCATTGGCGAAATTTCCGCTGCCTCGTCCGAGCAAAGCCACGGCATTTCCCAGGTTAACGGGGCCGTGATGGAGTTGGACCAGATGACGCAGCAAAATGCCGCCCTGGTGGAGGAGTCGGCTGCGGCGGCAGAGAGCCTGCGCGAGCAGGCGCAGCGGCTGGCAGATGTGGTGTCGATGTTCAAACTCACCGACACTCGCCGGGCCATTCAGGCCACCGCCCCGACTTTGCTGGGCGCCACATGACAAAGGCCTGCGCAGCGCCTGTCTTTTTCGGCTGCCGTATGCTTTGAGCCTTTACCCCCAGCGGATCTATGGAACAAGTCGATTGCGTGGTGATCGGTGCCGGTGTGGTTGGTCTGGCGGTGGCACGCGCGTTGGCGCTGGCGGGCCGTGAAGTCCTGGTGCTTGAAGCGGCCCATGCCATCGGCACGGGAACAAGTTCACGCAACAGCGAGGTCATTCACGCCGGGATTTATTACGCGGCTGACAGCATCAAGGCGCGCTTGTGTGTGCGTGGCAAGGCACTGCTTTATGCCTATTGCGCGGAGCGGGGCATTGGCCACCAACGCTGCGGCAAACTCATCGTGGCAACCGATGCAATGCAGGTGGCGCAGTTGACGGGCATTGTGCAAAAAGCTGCGCGCAATGGCGTGGACGATTTGTTGATGCTGACCCGTGACGAAGCGCTGGCACGCGAGCCACACCTGAGTTGCGAAGGCGCGATCTTTTCACCCAGCACCGGCATTGTGGACGGCCACGCGCTGATGCTCTCCTTGCAGGGTGATCTGGAGAATACCGGTGGGCTGGTGGTGCTGAATTCGGCTGTAGCCCAGGCGCAGTGTGCGCAGGCAGCTATTGAATTAATAGCGTCTGACGGAACCCGCTTGCAAGCCCGTACCGTGGTCAACGCGGCGGGGCTGCAGGCGCCAGCCCTTGCCAGGCGCGTCAAGGGGCTGGACGCTCGGCATGTACCCCCTGCTTATTTTGCCAAAGGCAACTACTTCACGCTCGCAGGGCGCGCGCCATTCAGCCATCTGATTTATCCGGTACCGCAGGCTGCGGGCCTGGGTGTGCACCTGACGCTCGATTTGGGTGGCCAGGCCAAGTTCGGTCCCGATGTGCAGTGGGTTGACTCGCCCGACGATCTGGTGGTGGACGCCACCCGAGGTGAGGCGTTTTATGCCGAGGTGCGCAAGTACTGGCCCGCTCTGCAGGACGGCGCACTGATTCCCGGTTATGCGGGCATCCGTCCCAAAATTCACGCGCCCGAAGAGGCCGGCCGGGACTTCCTGATTCAGGGGCCCGCCGACCACGGCGCTGCGGGTTTGTTCAACCTTTTCGGTATCGAATCACCCGGTTTGACCAGCGCACTGGCCATGGGTGACTATGTGGCGCAGATGGTGTCTCGCGCCAAGGTATAAATTCTTCTTTTTCATCCTCAATCTGAAAGTTCTGAATGATCCAACTTCCTGCTTCAAACCTGCGCACGATGATGCTGGTAGGCGTTGCGTGTTGTCTTTGTGCCTGTGCGGCCACCACCACCACGGTGGAGTCACCAGGCGACTTGCGCAAGGAAACCATCTTTGCCGTCACGGAGCAGCTGAACCTGATCAAGTTCAATGCGGGGCAGCCACGCCTCATCCTGGAAAGCCGTCCACTGCAGGGCTTGCCCGCTGGCGAGAAGTTGCTGGGCATTGACTTCCGGGTGGCCCGCGGCGTGTTGTACACCTTGACGGCCAGTGGCCGCCTGTACACCATCGACACCGCCACAGGCCTTGTCAAACCGGTGTCCGATGTGCCTGCCGCTTTGCCGCTGACGGGGTCCTCGTTTGGGTTTGACTTCAATCCGGCGGCGGATCGCATCCGGGTGGTCAGCGACAGCGGCTTGAATTTGCGTCTGCACCCTGACACGGGTGCGGTCGTGGATGGCAATGCCATGGAGCCCGGCCTGCAGGGTGACCCGGCGCTGGCTTTTGCCAAAGGCGACGTCAGTTTTGGCCGCAGCCCCGCCGTGGTGGCTGCGGCCTACACCTACAACAAGAAAGATGAAAAACTCACCACCAACTACGCGATTGACCGCCAGTTGGGCGCCTTGCTGATGCAGGGCTCCCGGGAGGGCGTCACCCCCGTTGTGTCGTTCAATACCGGGTTGTTGACAACGGTGGGTTCCCTGGGCTTGGGCGTGCTTCGGGATGCCTCCTTTGACATTGCCGATGTGTCCGGCGCGGCTTTCGCGGCCGTGCGAACCGCCGCGGTGCCGCAGGTGCGGCTCTATGTCATCAACCTTGAAACCGGTTATGCCCAGGTTGTCGGTACGGTCGGCCAGGGTGAGCCTTTGGTGGGGCTGGCGGTTGAGCCTTGACGTCAGAGCCCCAGTTCATGTTCGTTAAACGATGGCTGTTGCTGGCGATGCTGGCGACTCTGGCGGCAGGTGCGGCCCGCGCGGCATCCGTTCAGGTGCAGGTGCAGGATGGCGCCGGCAAGCCCTTGCCGGAGGCGGTTGTTTTTCTGGAGTCCCGCGACGCGCGCAATGCGGCCAAGCCCTTGCAGGGGGCTGAGATTGCCCAGCTGGGCAAGCAATTTGTGCCCCGTGTTTCGGTGGTGACGCTGGGGTCTTCCGTGCACTTTCCCAACCGGGACACGGTCAGGCACCATGTGTATTCGTTCTCGCCCGCCAAGACGTTTGAGCTCAAACTCTATACGGGCACGACAGCGAATCCCGTGACCTTTGACCGCCCGGGTATTGCGGTACTGGGCTGCAATATCCACGACACCATGGCGGCCTGGGTGGTGGTGGTGGAGACGCCGTATTTTGGGGTGGCAGGCGATGGTGGCAAGGTGTCTCTGGGCAACGTGCCAACGGGCATCTACCGGCTGCGGGTGTGGCATGCCGCGCTGCCGGTCGGGGCGCCTGCGATGGACCAGGCCCTGACAGTCGGGGCGGCCGACGCGCCTGTGGTCGTTCGCTTGGACGGCCTCAAGCCATGAATGTCACGCGCCAGTTTGAAGGGTGGGGACTTGCCTCCCGCATTGTGGCCTTGTCCCTGTTGCTCTTGCTGGTGGTGCAAGCCGCGGTGTTCAGCGTGGTTCGCGTGAGCATTGACCGCAGTGCCCGGCTGCAGATTGCCCAGGAGCTGGTGGTGGGCGAGCGTGTGTGGCGTCGTTTGCTCGAGCAAAACGCCCAAAAGCTGGGCCAGGGGGCTTCCTTGCTGGCGGCCGACTACGGCTTTCGTGAAGCGGTGGGCTCGGGCGACAACGACACCATCAGCTCTGTGCTCGACAACCATGGCAAGCGCATAGGCGCCACAGTCACCGCTTTGCTGGACACCCACATGGCCTTGCGGGCGGTGGGGGAGGGGCAGGACGCTGCGGCATTGCTGCCTACCTTGAAAGTGATGCTGGGGAGTTTGTCTACCCAGGAACAGTTTGGCCAGATTGCCTTGATCCATGGTCTGCCGCACCAGTTCGTGCTGGTGCCTGTGAAGGCCCCTGTGGTGCTAGGTTGGGTATTGATGGGGTTTCCCATCAGCCAGAACTTGATCAAAGACATGCGCAATCTGTCGGACCTGCACCTGGCCTTGGTCAGCCGTACGGCGGGCGGGCAAGACCAGATTGTCAGCGGCACCTTGCCGGCCGCTGATTGGCTGGCCTTGCAGTCCACAGGGGGGCAGCAGGCTGAGTTACCCATCGACGGCGATATTCTGGTGGCGAGAAATGTCCATCTGGACGCTGTAGGTGGCGAGGTGCGCACGGTCTTGATGCGCTCCATGAACGAGGTGATGGCCCCCTTTCGGCAGCTGCAGGTGGCGCTGGCCTGGGTGACCGCCCTGGGCGTGTTGCTGTTTGGCTTCGGCAGCAACATTGTGGCCCGGCGGATGACGACGCCGCTGCGCTCCCTGGTGGGCGCAACGAAACGACTCACAGAGGGCGATTACGACACTCCCGTCAAGCACAGGCAACGCCCGGATGAGTTTGGACGGCTGGCCACTGCGTTTGACCATATGCGCATCAACATTGGCGCGCAGCAGGCTGAAATTCGCCAGCTCGCTTACTGGGATCGCTTGACCGGGCTGCCCAACCGGGCCCGCTTTCGGGAATCCGTGCAACAGGCGATAGAGAGCCGCAGCCCGTCGAATGCCCCATTGGCTGTGCTCATGCTGGACCTTGACCGCTTCAAACACGTCAACGATGTGCTGGGGTATTCATTTGGCGACCGTCTGCTCAAGGCCGTTGCCCAGCGCCTGGAAGCGCAGGACTTTGGCCCGCAGGGCATGGTCGCACGCCTGGGGGGCGACGAGTTTGCCATTCTCCTGGCGCACAGCGATGCCTCCGCGGCCATGCGGGTGGCCCAGCGCATTGTTGAATCGTTTGAAGTGCCCCTGGTTCTGGAAGACCAGACGGTGGACCTGAGCTCGGGTATTGGCGTGGCTTGCTGGCCCATGCACGCCCAGGATGCCGATGCCCTGCTGAGCCGGGCGGAGGTGGCCATGTACGCGGCCAAGCACAAAACGACCGTGATCCAGCTGTACGACGCCGCCCTGGACTCGTCCAGCACACAGACGCTTTCCTTGCTGTCCGAGTTGCGCCATGCGGTGGAGCACGGTGAATTGCGCTTGTTCTTGCAGCCCAAGATTGCGCTGGACAGTGACCGTGTTGTGGCGGCTGAGGCGCTGGTCCGGTGGCAGCATCCGCAGCGCGGCCTGGTGCCACCGATGTCGTTCATTCCGTTTGCCGAGCAAACCGGTTTTGTGCGCCAACTGACCTTGTGGATGTTTGAAGAAGTCGCCCGTATCTGGGCGGGGCTGCAAAGTGAGGCGCAGCCCATGCGCATTGCCATCAACCTGTCAACCCGTGATCTGCTGGACCAGGAGTTTCCCGCCAAGCTCGATGTGGTGCTGGCCCGGCATCACGTGCCCAGCAGCGCTTTTTGTCTTGAGATCACCGAGAGCGCGATCATGGACGACCCGCAGCGCGCCGAGCAGACACTCAATCGACTTTCGGCCAGCGGGTTCAAGCTGTCGATTGATGACTTTGGCACCGGTTACTCGTCGCTGGCCTACCTCAAACGCCTGCCGGTGGACGAGCTCAAAATCGACAAGTCATTTGTGATGGGCATGGAGAAGGATGACGACGACGCCAAAATCGTCCGCTCCACCATTGACCTGGCACACAACCTGGGCTTGAGCGTGGTGGCAGAAGGCGTGGAGAACGCCCTGATCTGGGACAAGCTCAAGGCGCTGTCCTGCGACGAGGCGCAGGGTTACTTCATGAGCAAACCGGTGCCGGTCTCAGACTTTGTGGCGTGGCGGGTGCGGTGGAATGAAAAGCATGCGCTGTTAGTGTCCTAGAGATGGCTATTAAAATGATAGCTACTCCCGCACGTCCCATAAGGGCTAGAAGGTCTTTTTAATCAAATTTGCGGCCTGCTTGACCAAGGCGGGGCCTTTGTAGATCAGGCCGGTGTAGATCTGCACCACGTCGGCACCCGCGCGGATCTTGCTCACGGCATCTTCGGCACTCAAGACACCGCCTACGCCGATGATGGGAAACCCCTTGCCCAAGGCTGAGCGCAATTGCGTGATCACGCGGTTGCTCATTTCCAACACGGGTGCACCCGAGAGACCGCCGGTTTCTTCGGCGTGCGGCATGCCTTTGACGGCATCCCGGTTCAGGGTGGTGTTGGTGGCAATCACGCCGTCCATGCCGTGTCGTACCAGCGTGGTGGCAATCACGGCGACCTGAGCCTCGTCCAGATCGGGCGCAATTTTCACAAAGAGGGGCGTGCGTTTGCCGTGCTGGGTGGTCAGTGCTTCGCGGCGCTGGGCAATGGCGTCCAGCAGGCCGTCCAGGGCCTCGTCGCTTTGCAGGGCGCGCAGGTTTTTGGTGTTGGGGCTGGAGATGTTGATGGTGACGTAGTCGGCGTAGGGATAGACGCCGTCCAGGCAAATCAGGTAGTCATCGGTGGCGCGTTCAATGGGCGTGGCGGCGTTCTTGCCGATGTTCAGGCCCAGCAGCATGCGCGGCCCCTTGGCCGCCGTGTTGGACTGGCGCGCGCGGTACAGGGCCGAGCGTTTGACGTTGGCAATGAACGCGTCTAGGCCCTCATTGTTGAAACCCAAGCGGTTGATCAGCGCGTGGGCGGCGGGCAGGCGAAACATGCGGGGCTTGGGGTTGCCGCTTTGCCCCAGCGGTGTGACGGTGCCCACCTCGACAAAGCCAAAG
This sequence comes from Rhodoferax sp. LS1R11, assembly GCF_056521395.1. Taxonomy (NCBI): domain Bacteria; kingdom Pseudomonadati; phylum Pseudomonadota; class Betaproteobacteria; order Burkholderiales; family Comamonadaceae; genus Rhodoferax; species Rhodoferax sp. LS1R11. The sequence goes on along the minus strand of NZ_JBWMAW010000006.1, from coordinate 195,724 downwards.
CCCATGGCGCCCAGACCGTCAATGCAGCGTGCGTTTTTGTCGAGCCCGGCGGCCAGGCCCACGCGGTTGGGGAAGGTGAGGCCGGCAAGCTGAACCGGGTCGTCCACCCGGTCGTTGCAATAAGCCCACTGCAGGGGCGTGCCCTGGGCGCGGGCCAGGGTGTGCAGGGTGAGTTCATGGGCCGCTTCAGGGTCCATGCTGAACAAAAACGGTCGGGCCAGGCTGTACGGGACGAGAGACATTGGATAATTCCTTTAGTTGCCTGATTTTCCCAGATGACACCCAACTTTTTTACTTGAACAACATGCTTTCACAAGACGAATTGAAAACCCAGGTCGGCCAGGCGGCCCTTGCTTATGTGGTGCCGGGTGAGATCGTGGGGGTGGGCACGGGCTCTACTGTCAACAAATTCATCGACGCCCTGGGCACAATGAAAGACCAGATCAAAGGCGCCGTGTCCAGTTCCGAGGCCAGTACCGTGCGTTTGAAAGCGCTGGGCATCCCCGTGTTTGATTCCAATGACGTGACCGAACTGTCTGTCTACATCGACGGTGCGGACGAGATTGACGGCCAGGGCCATATGGTCAAGGGCGGTGGCGCTGCCCTCACGCGCGAGAAGATCGTGGCCGCCTTGTCGCGCCAATTTGTCTGTATTGCCGACGAGTCCAAGCTGGTGCCCACGCTGGGCAAGTTCCCGCTGCCGGTGGAGGTGATTCCGATGGCGGCCAAGCAGGTCATTCGCCAGTTTGCCGCGATGGGCGGCCAAGCCCAGGTGCGCCTGAAGGACGGTCAGCCGCTCATCACCGACAACGGCCAGGTCATTGTGGACGTGCTGGGTCTGCAGATTGCGGACCCGCTGGCTTTTGAGTCGCAGGTCAGCCAGTGGCCCGGTGTGGTGACCGTGGGTGTTTTTGCCCACCAAAAAGCGCAGGTTTGCCTCCTGGGTACCACCAACGGCGTCAAGACCTTGACGTTTTAAGCGTTTCTTTCAGAACTGGATGCCCGCCGGGTTGGCCGCTGGGTCGACAGCGGGGCGGACCGGTTCAGCCAGCGCACGTTTGGCGGGGGCCTCTTCGGACTTGGGCGCCGGTTTTTGGACGACGACCAGTGGCGTGGCCGCCGGGTTGCGATAACCTGCAGGCAACACGGAGGCCTTGGGGTAGCCCGCCGCATCCAGAAACTGCGTCCACTCCGAATCGGCATAACCCTTGATCTGCTGCCCGCCAATGGTCAGAAAGGGCAGGGAGCTTTCACCGCTGATGCGTTGCAGTGCCTCCATGTCGTCGTTGGTCGACACTGTTTTTTCAGTGAACGGCGTGCCCCGGTTGCTGAGCAAGGCCCGACCGGACCCGCAGGGTACGCAGTTGCCGGAGGTATAGAGCGTGACCGGGTATTTGCTGACGACCTGTCGCAACTCAAACGGCAGCGCCGGGCCCCCCGCCAGGACTTTGCCCCCCGCACCCGTGGCGGTGGCATTGGCGGACGCCGCCGGTGGCTTGTCCGAGAAGGTGATCTTGCCGTCCGCGCCCACCACCTTGTACACGGTTTGCGCCTGGGTCAGGCTGGCCGTCAGCAGCAGCGCTGCCGACAGGGCGGCAGCGCAGCCGCGGGTGGGTGGGACTTGTTTTTTCACGATGAACCCCTTCAAGTTTGGCCGGACATGCCCTGGTGGCGCAGCAAGGCATCCAGATTGGGCTCGCGCCCGCGAAAGGCCTTGAACGACTCAATGGCCGGACGGCTGCCACCGGCTTCCAGAATGGCTTGACGGTATTTTCGGCCTGTCTCCAGATTTGGCAAGCCGTCGGTGCCCACCGTCTCTTCAAACGCGGCATAGGCGTCGGCGCTCAGCACCTCGGCCCACTTGTAGCTGTAATAACCCGCGGCATAACCGCCGGCAAAAATGTGGCTGAAGGTATGGGCCGTGCGGCTCCAGCTGGGGGGCTGCAGCACGGACACTTCGGCACGCACCTGGTTGAGCAGGGGCATCAAATCCTGCGCGGGGTCGTGGGCGGTGTGCAGCAGCATGTCAAAGAGCGAGAACTCGATTTGGCGCAGGGTCTGCATGCCACTCTGGAAGTTTTTGGCCGCCAGCATCTTGTCAAACAACGCGCGGGGCAGGGGCTCGCCGGTGTCTACATGGGCGGTCATGTGCTTGAGCACATCCCATTCCCAGCAAAAGTTTTCCATGAACTGGCTGGGCAGCTCCACCGCATCCCACTCCACGCCGCTGATGCCAGAGACATCGCGCTCGTTGACCTGCGACAGCAGGTGGTGCAGGCCATGGCCGAATTCGTGGAACAGGGTGGTCACATCGTCGTGCGTGAGCAGAGCCGGTTTGCCGTCCACACCCTCGGCAAAGTTGCACACCAACTGGGCCACGGGGGTTTGCAGTTGCTGCGTGTCGGGGCGCAGCCAGCGGGTGCGCACGTCGTCCATCCAGGCGCCGCCGCGCTTGCCCTTGCGCGCTGACGGGTCGAGGTAGAACTGGCCAACCAGTTGTCCTGCGCGCTCGATGCGGTAGAAACCAACCCCGGCGTTCCAGACGGGTGCGCTGTCTTTTTGGATGCTGACGTCGAACAGGGTTTCGATGATCTTGAACAGGCCGGCCAGCACCTTGGGCGACGTGAAGTACTGTTTGACTTCCTGCTCGCTGAAGGCGTAACGGGCTTCCTTGAGCTTCTCGCTCACAAAAGGCCAGTCCCAGGCCTGCGGGCTGCTCAGGTTCAGGTGCTGCGTGGCAAATTCCCGCAGGTCAGCCAGGTCTTTTTCCGCGTAGGGTCGGGCCTTGGTGGCCAGGTCACGCAAAAAGGTGACCACTTGTTGTGGCGAGTCAGCCATCTTGGGCGCCACCGAGAGTTCGCCGAAGTTCTGGTAGCCCAAGAGCTTGGCTTCTTCCAGGCGCAGGGCCAGCATGTCGGCGATCAGGGCCGAGTTGTCGAACTTGAGGGCTTCTCCATCAGCCTGGTCGGACGCGCGCGTGACGTAGGCCCGGTAGAGCTTTTCACGCAAGGCGCTGCTGGTGGCGAACTGCATGACCGGCAGGTAACACGGCATTTTCAAGGTCAGCTTGTAGCCTTCCTTGCTGTCCGCCTGGGCCGCGGCCAGGGCGGTTTGTTTGACGTCTTCGGGCACACCCTCAAGTTCGGAGGCCTGTGCGTAGTAGGCGAAGGCGTCGGTGGCATCGAGTGCGTTCTCGCTGAATTTTTGGCCCAACTCGGCCTGACGCTCCTGAATAGCCGCAAAACGCTCCCGGGCAGCACCCACCAGTTCGGCACCCCCCAGCACAAAGTTGCGAATGGCGTTTTTATGAGCCTGGCGCTGCTCGGTGTCGAGCGTGGACACATCGATGGCCTTGTACTTGGCGTACAGGCGTTCATCAGCCCCCAGGCGGGTGAAAAACTCGGTTATCTTCGGCAGTGACTCGTTGTAGGCGGCGCGCAACTCCGGCGTGTCGGCCACGCTGTTGAGGTGGCTCACGGCGCCCCATGAGGTGCCCAGCTTCTCGGTGGACACATCCAGTACCCGCGCAATCTCGCGCCACTGCGCAGGGAATTCGGGGGCTGTCACGGTCTCCAGAGCGGCGCTGGCATCGGCCAGCAGCACCTCAATGGCCGGGCCGACGTGGGCGGGCTCAATCTTGTCAAAAAGGGGGAGACCGTCGAACTGGAGGAGTGGATTCATGGTGTGGGGGGGGGGGGGCCGCTGGTGACGCGCTGGTTGAAGATCAAAAAGCCAGACCGGCTGGCTCGGTAGTGTTAGCTGGAGGCGTGAGCCGCCATTTCAAGAACCGGCGGCGACCCGTTCAGCCGCTTCCAGCGTGTTGACCAGCAGCATCGTGATCGTCATGGGGCCCACGCCACCGGGTACGGGCGTGATGTAGCCCGCCACCTGTTTGACACCGGCAAAATCCACGTCACCACACAGTTTGCCCTCGGCATTGCGGTTCATGCCCACATCGAGCACCACTGCGCCGGGTTTGACCATGTCCGCGGTCAGCACGTTGACCTTGCCCACCGCCGCGACGATGACGTCGGCCTGCAGGGTCATGGCCTTGAGGTCGGCGGTAGCGCTGTGGCAAATAGTGACGGTGGCGTTTTTCTGCAGCAGCATCAGGGCCATGGGCTTGCCCACGATGTTGCTGCGGCCAATCACCACGGCGTGTTTGCCCTTGAGGTCGTAGCCAATGCTTTCCAGCATCTTCATGCAGCCGTAGGGCGTGCAGGGCCAGAAGCCAGGTTGACCGACCATCAGGGCGCCTGCGCTGCCGACATGAAATCCGTCAACGTCTTTGGCAGGTGAAATGGCCTCGATGACCTTGTTGGCATCAATGTGGGCGGGCAGCGGCAATTGCACCAGAATGCCGTGGATGGAGGGGTCGTTGTTCAGGGCGTCCACGCGGGCCAGCAGCGCCTGCTCGGACAGGTCGGCCGGAAACTGCTCCAGCACCGAGTGCAGGCCGCCCTCCTGGCAGGCCTTGACCTTGTTGCGCACATACACCTGCGAGGCGGGGTTGTCGCCCACCAGGATCACGGCCAGACCGGGGGTAATGCCCTTTTGCTTGAGCACGGAGGTGCGGGTGGCAACCTCGCCGCGCAGTTGGCGGGACAGGGCATTGCCATCAATGATTTGGGCTTCAGGTTGAGCGGTCATGATTCTGGTTTTTAAATAAAAAAGCCCGCTAGCCTAGGCGGAACGGGCGGGAGTAGCTATAGAAAGAATAGCGTCAAGCTTTGGGGGCATTTTGCCCAAGGGCAATTTTCAGCAAATCGGCTACGGTGTTGGCGTTGAGCTTTTCCATGATGTTGGCCCGGTGGGCTTCCACGGTCTTGATGCTGATGCCCAGATCGTCGGCTATTTGCTTGTTCAGGCGGCCGGCCACGATGCGCTCCAGCACCTGGGATTCACGCAGCGTCAGGCGGGCCATGAGGGCGCCGCGGCTGGCGGCACTCTGGTGCTCGGCAAACGAGCCCTTGGCCTGCTCCAGCATGCGCTCGACCAAGGGCACGAGCTGGTCTTCCTTGAAGGGTTTCTGGATGAAATCCATCGCGCCTTTTTTCATGGTGTCGACCGCCATGGGCACGTCGCCGTGGCCGGTGATGAACACGATGGGCAGGGGCGAGTGGGTCTCGATCAGGCGGTTTTGCAACTCAATGCCGGTCATGCCACCCATGCGGATGTCCACAATCAGGCAGGCGACTTCGCGCGCATCGTAGCGGCTCAAAAACGACTCGGCGGACTCAAAACAGCGCACCCGGTAGTCTTTGCCCTCCAGCAGCCATTGAAGCGAGTCGCGAACGGCTTCGTCATCATCCACAACATAAACCGTGCCTTTTTTAGGTATCAAACTCATGCGTTATCCCGGATTTACCCTGGAGTCCTTGGTTGTCTTTGTGAGAGTTGTGACTTGAGTGGAAGGGCGTCTGTCACAGGTATCCAAAAGGAAAAATTGCACCCCGACACATCGCCGCCATTGTAGATGTTCTCCGCTTTCATCCTGCCCATATGCGACTCCACAATCGAGCGGCACAGGCTCAGGCCAATGCCCATGCCATCGGCTTTGGTGGAGTAGAAGGCTTCATACAGCCGGGCCTGGACTTCAGGGGCGAGGCCCTGGCCAGAGTCCATCACCATGAATTCGATGACCGGCTTGTCGTCCACCATTTTGGGCGCGACCCGTAGTTTGACAATGCGCTGGTCGGTTTTGCGCTGGGCTGCGTCAACGGACTCGGCCGCGTTTTTGAGCAGGTTGACCAGCACCTGCTCGATCAGGATGGGGTCCACCAGCAACGGAGGCATGCGGGGGGCCACGTAGTGTGTGAGCCGCACATTGCGACGGCGCAGTTCAATCTCGGCCAGTTCCACCGCTTCGCTCACCATGCCTGCAATCTCGGACAGGCTCCGGTTGGGTTCGCTGCGTTTGACGAAGGAGCGGATCCGCTGAATGATCTGGCCCGCCCGGTGGGCCTGTTTGGCGGTTTTTTCCAGCGCCCCCAGCAGGTCTTCTTCGCTGATCTTCTGGTCTTTGATGCGCGAGATCATGCCGGTGCAGTAGTTGTTGATGGCCGTGAGCGGTTGGTTCAGCTCGTGCGCCACGCTGGAGGCCATTTCACCCATGGTGATCAGGCGGCTGGCCGTTTGGGCGCGTTCGGTCTGTGCGGCCGACTGTTCTTCGGCCAACCGGCGGGCTGTGATGTCGGTGGCAATCACCATCTGGGCCAGGCGGCCATCGACCCAGCTCAGGTAACGGGTGCGCACCTCCAGCCACTTGCCCAGCGTCTCCAGATACACCTCGGCACTTTCGGCATCGCTGTCCGGGAGCAGGTTGGTCGGCAGCCCAGCGAAGGCGTCCACATTGTCCAGCGACTCGTCGCTGGGTGGCGTGGCCGGCACGCCGGCCTGTGCCACCAGTTGCAAGTGGCCGCCGGCCTGGGTGCCGAACCACAGGCGGTAGAGTTTGTTGGCAAAGAGCAGTTCGTCGCTGCCCAGCGGCGCCACGGAGATGGAGGCATCCAGCGCTTCCAGCACGGTGGTAAACCGTTCGTGTGAGGCCGAGAGTTGCTCGCGAATCCGCGTGGGCTCGGTGATGTCCGTCATGGACGTCATCCAGCCGCTTTGCGTGCCACGTGCGTCGATCAACGGCGAGACGTAAAGCCGGGCGTCAAAGATCATGCCGTCCCGGCGTTTGACCCGTACCTGAATGCCGCCAGGCAATGTCTTGCCGGCCAGCTCTTCCTTGAGCCGGTTGGCCAGGGCGTCAATATCCTCTTCGGGCCAGTAGGGGAAGGGCGGCGTTCTGCCCACCAGTTCGGACTCGCTCCAGCCGGTCATCTCGCAGAAGGCGGTGTTGACGTAGGTGATGCGGCCATGCATGTCGAGCGCCCGCATGCCGGTCAGCATCGAATTTTCCATGGCGCGCCTGAAGCTGGTCTCCGAGATCAGCGCCTGCTGCGCCTGCATGCGTCGGCGCGTATGGCGCCAGTTGGCAATCAGCATCCAGGCCGTCATCACGCTGAGCACGGCCACCAGCCAGAACAAGCCGCTGCCGATGACCCCCAACGAGGCCCGGTAAGCCTGGGCCCGGATGACAAGCCCATTGCCCACAGGCGACACCGGCACCTCATAGACCACAGCGGGGGTTGCCCAGGGCAGTAAGCTGCTGGCCCGCGTGCGTGCCGGAACGCTGGTGCCCGCCAGCAGCGCGTCGTTGGCATCACGGAACGACACGGCATAGCGGGCCGAGACCTCTGACGGCACGCCGTATCGGAACAGGCCGTCTACCGAGTACTCGGCCAGCAGCACCCCCATGAAGCGGGCGCGGTCGCTGAAGGGAATGTGCAGCTGCAGCACCGCGGCGGTGTCTTTCACCGCACTGCGCTGCCAGTAAATGGGTTGCTCGGTTTCCCGGGCCAGGTTGTAGGTGCTTTCGGTTTCGCCACTTTTGAGAATGCTGCCCGCCAGGCGAAGCTGGTTGGACGACATGCTGGCCGTGCCCACGCTGGAGCGGATGCGCCGGCGTTCATCGATCCAGCTCAGGCCTTGCAGCTCGGGGTACTGGTTGATCAGCGCCTCTGCTCGGCTGCGGAAATCATCGGCGTCCAGTTCGCGGTTGGACAGCTCCCGCGCGATGCGCATGAGTTGCTCCTGGCGCTCCAGCAAACGCAGCCGAAGGCGCTGCTGAGTGTATTCCACGTCACGCCTGACGGCCTCCTGTTCCCGGTCGATTTCTTCAATCCGCAGGTACGCAAACGCCGCTCCGATGGCGGCCAGAAACAGCACCACGGCCACCAGCGGTGCCAGCACGGCAAAACGGTCCTGACGCTGGGGAGCCAGTCGCTGCCACCAGCGTTGCACGCGCGCGACAGGGGGGAGGGTCATGGGGCTGGGGAAAAAGAGCGAACGGGTCCAAGGCATGGGCCCAAGTGTAGGGGAGGCGCCTCCTGCCTCCAGGTTGGTGGAAAGTGTCCATGTGACTTGTATATTTTGTAATATGAAATCATCAGGCACCATTTGAAATTTTGAGAAAAATGTGAGAAAATTTATTTGTGCGTGATAAAACTCGCGTGCGATCAGTCAGAAAAACTCAGGAGACAAGCATGTCAGCAATTCCCGAAAATTTATTGGGCTCGATTCCGCAAGATGCGGACAGCCAGGAAACCCGTGAGTGGATGGATGCCTTGAGCGCCGTTATTCAGAGCGAAGGCCCCGAGCGCGCTCACTTTTTGCTTGAGCAATTGCTGGAGCACGCGCGTCAGAGCAGCATCGACATGCCGTTCTCCGCCAACACCGGTTATGTCAACACCATTGAGACAACCCAGGAAGCCCGTTGCCCTGGCAACATCGAAATTGAAGAGCGCCTGCGCGCCTACATGCGCTGGAATGCCATGGCCATGGTGGTCAAAGCCAACCGCCATCACCCTGTGGATGGGGGTGATCTGGGCGGCCACATTGGTTCATTTGCCTCGCTGGCCCACATGTTTGGTGCCGGCTTCAACCATTTCTGGCATGCTGAGAGCGAAAACCATGGCGGCGACTGCCTCTATATACAAGGCCACGTGTCGCCTGGCGTTTATGCCCGCGCTTACCTGGAAGGCCGCCTGACGGAAGAGCAGCTGCTCAATTTCCGCCAGGAAGTTGATGGCAAAGGGCTGTCGAGTTACCCACACCCCAAGTTGATGCCCGAGTTCTGGCAATTCCCTACCGTCTCCATGGGCTTGGGCCCTTTGATGGCGATTTACCAGGCCCGTTTCCTGAAGTACCTGCATGCCCGTGGCATTGCCAACACCGAAAACCGCAAGGTCTGGGTGTTCTGCGGCGACGGCGAAATGGACGAAGTCGAATCCCTGGGCGCCATTGGGCTGGCGGCCCGCGAGAACCTGGACAACCTGATTTTTGTCATCAACTGCAACCTGCAGCGCCTGGATGGCCCGGTGCGCGGCAACGGCAAGATCGTGCAAGAGCTTGAAGGCGAGTTCCGCGGCGCGGGCTGGAATGTGATCAAGCTCCTGTGGGGCAGCGAGTGGGATCCCCTCTTGGCGCGTGACAAGGACGGCGCCTTGAAGAAGCTGATGATGGAAACGCTGGATGGCGACTACCAGGCCTTCAAAGCCAACGACGGTGCCTACGTGCGCAAACACTTCTTCGGCCGCGACCCGCGCACGCTGGAGATGGTGGCCCACATGAGCGACGACGAAATCTGGGCCCTGAAGCGGGGCGGCCATGACCCTAAAAAGGTGTACGCGGCTTACCACCAAGCGGTCAACCACAAAGACCAGCCCACGGTGTTGCTGATCAAAACCGTCAAGGGTTTTGGCATGGGCAAGAGCGGTGAAGGCAAAAACAATGTGCACCAGACCAAGAAGCTGACCGACGAAGACATCAAAATCTTCCGTGACCGTTTCAACATTCCAATTCCAGACAGCCAGTTGGCTGAAGTGCCGTTCTACAAGCCGGCCGATGACACGCCTGAAATGCAGTACCTGCATGAGCGTCGCAAAGCGTTGGGGGGTTACCTGCCGCACCGCCGGACCAAGTCGGACGAGCAGTTCACCGTGCCCTCGCTCGATACGTTCAAGACCGTGATGGAGCCCACCGCCGAAGGCCGCGAGATTTCGACCACCCAAGCCTATGTGCGCTTCTTGACCACGCTCCTGCGCGACCAGGCCCTGGGCCCCCGTGTGGTGCCTATTCTTGTGGACGAAGCCCGTACCTTTGGCATGGAAGGTTTGTTCCGTCAGATCGGTATCTACAACCCCGAAGGTCAAAAGTACACCCCGGTTGATAAAGACCAGGTGATGTACTACCGCGAAGACAAAGCAGGCCAGATTCTGCAAGAAGGCATCAACGAAGCTGGCGGCATGAGCAGCTGGATTGCTGCGGCCACCTCCTACAGCACCAACAACCGGATCATGATCCCGTTCTACGTGTACTACTCCATGTTCGGCTTCCAGCGCATTGGCGACCTGGCCTGGGCTGCTGGCGACATGCAGGCACGCGGCTTCTTGCTGGGCGGCACCTCCGGGCGCACCACGCTCAACGGCGAAGGCCTACAGCACGAAGACGGCCACAGCCACATCATGGCGGGCACGATTCCCAACTGCATCAGCTACGACCCGACCTTTGCGCATGAAGTGGGCGTCATCCTGCATGAAGGCATGAAGCGCATGGTGGAGCGTCAGGAGAATGTGTACTACTACATTACCCTGCTGAATGAAAACTACCCGATGCCCGGCCTCAAGCCCGGCACCGAAGCGCAAATCATCAAGGGCATGTACCTGTGCAAGCCCTCTTCTGACGAAGCCAACAAGCTGCGCGTGCAGTTGCTGGGTTCGGGCACGATCCTGCGCGAGTCGATTGCCGCGCAAGAGTTGCTGGAAAAAGACTGGGGCATTGCGGCCGACGTCTGGAGCTGCCCCAGCTTTAACGAGCTGACCCGCGACGGTCAGGACGCCGAGCGCTACAACCTGCTGCACCCTGCCGGTGAGCAACGTGTGTCGTTTGTGGGTCAACAACTGGCGGGCTCAACCGGCCCCGTGGTGGCTTCCACCGATTACATGAAGGCCTATGCCGAGCAGATTCGCTCCTTCATTCCGAAGGGCCGCACCTACAAGGTGCTGGGCACCGACGGCTTTGGCCGCAGCGATTTCCGCTCCAAGTTGCGTGAGCACTTTGAGGTGAATCGTCATTACATCGTCGTCGCCGCGCTCAAGGCCTTGAGCGAAGAAGGCACCGTGCCGGTGTCCAAAGTGGTGGAAGCGATTGCCAAATATGGCATCCAGACCGACAAGGTCAACCCGCTCTACGCCTAAGCCCGCCACAACAAGAACACGGAGACACGTATGTCTGTCATAGAAATTAAAGTACCTGATATCGGCGACTTCGCCGAAGTGACCGTCATTGAGTTGATGGTCAAAGTGGGCGACACGGTGAAAGCCGAGCAGTCCCTGATCACCGTGGAGTCCGACAAGGCCTCCATGGAAATCCCGTCCAGCCACGCTGGTGTGGTGAAAGAATTCAAAATTGCATTGGGTGACAAAGTCAAAGAAGGCTCGGTCGTGTTAACGCTGGAGGTGGCGGGCGTAGCCGCTGTGCCAGCACCCGCTGCTGCAGCGCCTGCTGAAGCATCAAAACAGGCTGCAGCCCCCGCTGCACCTGCGCAGGCAGCTCCTGTTTCTGTAGCTGCAGCTGTCGGTCCGGTTGAAGTGCGTGTGCCTGATATTGGCGACTTCAAGGACGTGGCCGTGATTGAAATCATGGTCAAAGTGGGCGACAACATCCGCGTGGAACAGTCGCTGGTCACGGTCGAGTCGGACAAGGCCGCGATGGAGATTCCGTCGTCCAGCGCTGGCGTGCTCAAGGAGCTCAAGATCAAGGTCGGTGACAAGGTCAACATTGGTGACCTGATCGCCCTGCTTGAAGGTGTGGCCCCCGCGGGTGCCGTGGCGGCTGTGCCTGCTGCCGCTGCAACGCCAGCTGCTGTTGCTGCCCCAGTGGCCGCGGCAGCCGCTGTGGCTCCCGCTGCGGCAACGCTTGCCGTACCGGCGCACAACCCGACCACCGCTCCCGTAGGCTTGCCCCACGCATCGCCCTCGGTGCGCAAGTTTGCCCGCGAACTCGGCGTGCCCCTGAATGAAGTCAAAGGCAGCGGCTTGAAAGGCCGCATCACCGACTCTGACGTGCAGTCCTTCACCCGTTCCGTGATGAGCGGTGCTATTCAAACTGTAGCTGCTCAGGCACAGTCCAAGAGCGCTGCAGCTGGTTCTGGCAATGACGGCGCAGGCCTGGGCCTGATCCCGTGGCCCAAGGTCGACTTCACCAAGTTCGGCCCGGTCGAGCGCAAGGATATGTCGCGCATCAAGAAGATCAGCGGCGCCAACCTGCTGCGCAATGCGATCATGATTCCGGCCGTCACCAACCATGACGACTGCGACATCACCGATTTGGAGGCCTTCCGCGTCTCCACCAACAAGGAGAACGAGAAGTCGGGCGCCAAGGTCACCATGCTGGCTTTCCTGATCAAGGCCTGCGTGGCTGCGCTCAAGAAGTTCCCCGAGTTCAACAGCTCGCTCGACGGCGACGCGCTGATCTACAAGCAGTACTTCCACATCGGTTTTGCGGCGGACACGCCCAATGGCCTGATGGTGCCGGTGATCAAGGATGCCGACAAAAAAGGCATCATGCAAATCTCCGCCGAGATGGGTGAGCTGGCCAAAAAGGCGCGTGACGGCAAGCTGAGCCCCGCGGAAATGTCGGGCGCTTCGTTCACCATCTCGTCCCTGGGCGGCATTGGCGGGCGTTACTTCACGCCCATCATCAATGCGCCTGAGGTGGCGATTCTGGGGGTCTGCAAATCGACCATCCAGCCGGTGTGGGACGGCAAGGCTTTCCAGCCTCGTTTGATGTTGCCTTTGAGCCTGACCTGGGATCACCGCGTGATCGACGGCGCCGCAGCGGCCCGCTTCAACGTGTACCTGGGCCAGATCCTGGGCGATTTCCGCCGGGTCATGCTTTGATCCACACGGAGCGCTGGGCATGACCACCGTCGTCGTCGTCAAAAAAGCCGGGATGGTGGCCATTGCGGCCGACACCCTGATCACCTTTGGCGACACGCGGCTCAGCCATCGTTTTGAGCCCAACAGCAAGCTGTTCAAGGTCGACACACCGGCAGGCCCCAGTTATGTGGGCATTGCCGGTACCGTGGCGCACTTTCCGGTGTTGCGCAAGGCCATGACGGCCTTGCCCAAAGAACAGTTGTTGCTGGGCAGCAAGGACGAGGTGTTTGACACCTTCACCAAGCTGCACCCGCTGCTCAAAGAGACGTTTTTCCTGCAAACCAAGGAAGACGACAACGACCCCTACGAGTCCAGCCAGTTCAGCGTGATGATTGCGAATGCCTCTGGCATTTACGGCCTGTACAGCTACCGCGAAGTGTTTGAGTTCAACGAGTTCTGGGGCATCGGCTCGGGGCGCGGCTTTGCACTTGGCGCCATGTACGCCAGCTGGAATCACACGAAAACTGCGCGCGAACTGGCCACCATTGGCGTCACGGCAGGTTGCGAGTTTGATAAAAACTCCGCTGGCCCGATTGACATCTTCACCGTCAAATTGAAAAAGTAAAAAAGAGAGAGACACCTTATGGCATCCATCGACATCAAAGTGCCCGACATCGGCGATTTCGCCGAAGTGACCGTGATCGAACTCATGGTCAAAGTGGGCGACACCATCAAACCCGAACAAAGTCTGATCACCGTGGAGAGCGACAAGGCCTCCATGGAAATCCCCGCCAGCCACGGCGGCGTAGTCAAAGAGCTCAAAGTCAAGCTCGGCGACAAAGTCAAAGAAGGCTCGCTGGTGCTGGTGATTGAAGGCGCGGCTGATGCAGCGGCGCCTGTTTCAGAGCCAAAACAGGCTGTAGCCCCCGCTGCACCTGCGCAGGCAGCTACACAAACTATAGCAACTGCTGCGCCGGTAGCCGCACCCGCCGCCGCCAGCTTTGGCGGCACGGCCGATCTGGACTGCGACCTGCTGGTGCTCGGTGCCGGCCCTGGTGGTTATTCAGCGGCTTTCCGCGCTGCAGACCTGGGGCTCAAAGTCATCCTGGTCGAGCGTTATGCACAGCTGGGCGGCGTGTGCCTGAACGTGGGTTGCATCCCCAGCAAGGCGCTCCTGCATGTGGCCGCCGTGATGGACGAAGTGAGTCACCTCGGTGCCCTGGGCATTGAGTTTGGTGCGCCCACCGTCAACGTGGACACCCTGCGTGGCCACAAAGAAAAAGTCATCAACAAGCTCACCGGCGGGTTGGCTGCCATGGCCAAGATGCGCAAAGTCACCGTGGTGCGCGGCTACGGCGCCTTCGTCGGTGCCAACCACGTGTCGGTTGAAGAAACCAGCGGCACCTCGCAAGAGAAAACCGGCAAGACGCAAACCATTGCGTTCAGACGAGCCATCATCGCTGCGGGCTCACAAGCCGTGCGCCTGCCCTTCATGCCGAACGATCCCCGTGTGGTCGATTCCACCGGCGCACTGGCGTTGAAAGAAGTCCCCAAGCGCATGCTGATTCTGGGCGGCGGCATCATCGGCCTGGAGATGGGTACCGTCTACAGCACGCTGGGCGCCCGCCTGGACGTGGTTGAAATGATGGACGGCCTGATGCAGGGCGCCGACCGCGACCTCGTCAAGATCTGGCAAAAAATGAACGCGCCACGCTTTGACAACATCATGCTCAAGACCAAAACGGTAGGCGCCCGCGCCTTGCCCGAAGGCATTGAAGTGACGTTTGCCCCGGCGGAGGAGGGCGGCACCGCCCCCGCGCCGCAGGTGTACGACCTGGTGCTGCAAGCCGTCGGCCGCACACCCAACGGCAAGAAGATCGCCGCCGAAAAAGCCGGTGTGGCGGTGACCGACCGTGGCTTCATCAACGTCGACATCCAGATGCGCACCAATGTGCCGCACATCTTCGCCATCGGCGACATCGTCGGTCAGCCCATGCTGGCCCACAAGGCGGTGCATGAAGCCCACGTGGCGGCTGAAGTCATTGCCGGTGAACTGCAGGGCAACAAAGAGCTGGCCGCTGCGGCCTTCAACGCCCGCGTGATTCCGAGCGTGGCCTACACCGATCCCGAAGTGGCCTGGGTCGGCCTGACCGAAGACCAGGCCAAGGCGCAAGGCATCAAGGTCAAAAAGGGTCTGTTCCCCTGGACGGCCTCTGGCCGCGCCATTGCCAATGGCCGCGATGAAGGCGTCACCAAACTGCTGTTTGATGACTCGCCGGAAGCGCATGGCCACGGCAAGATCCTCGGCGGCGGCATGGTCGGCACCCACGCGGGCGACATGATCGGCGAGATTGCACTGGCCATCGAGATGGGCGCCGACGCAGTGGACATCGGCAAGACGATTCACCCGCACCCAACCCTTGGAGAATCCATCGGCATGGCCGCGGAAGTGGCGCATGGTAGTTGTACGGATTTGCCGCCGGCACGCAAGTAGATCGCTAAAACGCTATTAATTCAATAGCTGGCCGCGCACGACCTATAAGGGCTGCGCGGCTTTTTTATGCTTAGACGGGGGCGTGCGTAGGCTTGTCGTTGGCATGACAGGCCAAGCGGTCACAATCGTGGGTAATTTCTACAGCGAACAGCCCCAAATTAGTCGATAACCTCAGTCGACAACGTCAATTGCCAACCCATGCCTTCATCCAAGTTCACCTACGCTCAGCCATCTGGTACGCAGAGTTCTGTCGTCAAAGAGGAGCACATCGAATACGGCTTCATCGGCAAGCTCCAAGGCCTTAAATACGAATATCGGGCTGACATCCGGGACCGCGCATCACTGGAGCGCAACTTCCGTGAAAAGTTCGAGGCCCTCAACCGCGTCAAGCTGTCGGATGGTGAATTCGCCCGCCTGCTGGACGAAATCATCACCCCCGATGTCTTCACCGCCGCCCGCACCCTACGCGGCATCAACGCCTTCACCCGCGAAGATGGCACGCCGCTGAACTACACCCTGGTCAATATCAAAGACTGGTGCAAAAACACCTTTGAGGTTGTCAACCAGCTGCGCATCAACACCGACTACAGCCACCACCGTTACGACGTGCTCATCCTCATCAACGGCGTGCCGTGCGTGCAAATCGAGCTGAAAACGCTGGGCATCAACCCGCGCCGCGCCATGGAGCAGATCGTTGATTACAAAAACGACCCCGGCAACGGCTACACCAAAACGCTGTTGAGCTTTTTGCAGCTCTTCATCGTCAGCAATCGCACCAATACCTACTACTTCGCCAACAACAACGCGCGCCATTTTGCGTTCAATGCGGATGAGCGCTTTCTGCCCATCTACCAGTTTGCGGACGAGGCCAACAACAAGATTGCCCAGCTCGACGAGTTTGCGGACAAGTTCCTCGTCAAATGCACCCTGGGCCAAACCATCAGCCGTTACATGGTGCTGGTGGCCAGCGAGCAAAAGCTCTTGATGATGCGGCCCTACCAGGTGTATGCGGTCAAGCAAATTGTGGACTGTATCCACCAGAACTGCGGCAACGGCTACATCTGGCACACCACCGGCAGCGGCAAAACGCTCACCTCCTTCAAAGCCTCCACCCTGCTCAAGGACAACCCCGACATCGAGAAATGTCTTTTTGTGGTGGACCGAAAAGACCTGGACCGCCAGACCCGCGAGGAATTCAACCGCTTTCAGGAAGGCTGCGTGGAGGAGAACACCAACACCGCCGCACTGGTGCGCCGCCTGCTGTCTGACGACTACGCCGACAAGGTCATCGTCACCACCATCCAGAAGCTGGGCCTGGCGCTGGATGAAAACAGCAAGCGCAACAAACAGCAAAAGAAGGATGGCAAGGCCACCTACAAGGAGCAGCTAGCGCCACTGAGCGACAAGCGCATCGTTTTCATTTTTGACGAATGCCACCGCTCCCAATTTGGCGCGAACCACGACGCCATCAAAGAGTTCTTCCCCAAGGCGCAGCTCTTTGGCTTTACCGGCACGCCCATCTTTGAAGCAAACGCAACAGCCAAACAGTTCGAGGGCGAGGAGGGGCAGTTCAGAACCACGGAAGACCTCTTCCAAAAGCAGCTGCACGCCTACACCATCACCCACGCCATTGAAGACGCCAACGTGCTGCGCTTCCATGTGGACTACTTCAAGCCCGAAGGCAAGAGCCAACTCAAGCCCGGCGAGGCACTGGCCAAGCGGGCGGTGATAGAAGCCATCTTGGCCAAGCACGATACGGCCACCGCCGGGCGGCGCTTCAACGCTGTATTGGCCACCGCCAGCATCAACGACGCCATCGAATACCACCGCCTGTTTGCCGAACTGCAGCAGGCCAAGCACACGGCTAACCCAGCATTTGCACCCCTCAACATCGCTTGCGTCTTCTCGCCCCCCGCCGATGGCGATGCTGATGTGAAGCAGATTCAAGACGACCTGCCGCAAGAAAAGGAAGACAACCAGGTGGACCCCGAGGGCAAAAAAGCCGCCCTCAAAGCCATCCTGGCCAACTACAACGCCCGGTACGGCACCAACCACACCATCAGCGAATTCGACCTGTACTACCAGGACGTGCAAAAGCGCATCAAAGACCAGCAGTGGCCCAATGCGGACTACCCCGCTGCCAAGAAGATCGACATCACCATCGTGGTGGACATGCTGCTCACCGGCTTTGACAGCAAGTACCTCAACACCCTGTACGTAGACAAAAACCTCAAGCACCACGGCTTGATACAGGCTTTCTCACGCACCAACCGCGTGCTCAACGGCACCAAACCCTACGGCAACATCCTCGACTTTCGTCAGCAGCAAGACGCTGTGGATGTCGCTATTGCCCTGTTCTCGGGCGAGAAAACGGGCGAGCAAGCCCGCGAAATCTGGTTGGTGGACAAGGCCCCGGTCGTCATCCAGAAGCTGGATGCTGCCGTCACCAAGCTGGCCGACTTCATGCAAAGCCAAGGCTTGGCCAGCACGCCCGAGGCCGTACACAGCCTCAAGGGCGACGAGGCACGCGCTGCTTTCATCAAAAATTTCAAGGAAGTGCAGCGCCTCAAAACCCAGCTCGACCAGTACACCGACCTGACCGAAGACAACGCCACCGCCATTGAGCAGATCTTGCCCGCCGAGAACCTGCAAGGCTTTCGCGGCGCGTACCTCGAAACCGCCCAGCGCCTCAAGGCACAGCAAGCACAGCAGGACAAAGGCGGTAAGGGCGGGGGCGACGCTGCAGATGTGGACCAACTCGACTTTGAATTTGTGCTCTTCGCCAGCGCCGTCATTGACTACGACTACATCATGGGCCTGATGTCCCGCTACTCGCAGCAGGTGCCGGGCAAGCAGAAGATGAGCCGCGAACAGCTCATTGGCCTCATCCAGGCCGATGCCAAGTTCATGAGCGAGCGCGACGACATCGCCGCCTACATCAACACCCTGAAGGCGGGCGAGGGCTTGAGCGAGGCCGCCATCCGCGAGGGCTACAGCCGCTTCAAGAAGGAGAAAGACAGCACGGAGCTGGCCGCCATTGCCACCCGGCACCAGCTAGCACCCGTCGCCCTGCAAGCCTTTGTGAACGGCATCTTGCAACGCATGATTTTTGATGGCGAAGCCTTGAGCGATCTGATGGCCCCGCTGGACCTGGGCTGGAAGGCCCGCGCTCAAGCCGAACTGGCGTTGATGAAAGAGCTGGTGCTCTTGCTGACCAAACGCGCGCAGGGGCGTGAGATTTCTGGGCTGAGTGCGTATGAGCAATAAGGAAAAGGCTTTGCTGGTGCCTAAGCTCAGGTTTCCTGAGTTTCGAGATGCAAGGGAATGGAAAACTACCATCTTGGGCGACTTGTCCGAAGTCGTTCGCGGTGGCTCGCCACGTCCGATTGATGGTTTCCTCACAACCGCTGCCGATGGCCTCAACTGGTTGAAGATTGGAGACGTTGATAAGGAAGCGAAATTCGTTACCCAAACCGCTGAGAAAGTTCGAAGGGAAGCGCTGAGTAAAACCAGAGTCGTAAACCCCGGGGACCTGATTCTTTCGAATTCGATGAGCTTCGGTCGCCCCTACATACTTCAGATAAGAACGTGCATTCATGACGGCTGGATTGCGATCACGAGCATCGCCGAGGAAACAGAGCGGGACTTTCTCTACTATCTGATTTCGGCACCGGGCAGCCAAAGCTACTTCGTCGACAACGCCGCTGGCAGTGGTGTCCAGAACTTAAACGCTGACATCATCAAGGCTCTGCCCGTCTGTTTCCCGGTCCCGGTCGAACAACAAAAAATCGCTGATTGCCTAAGTTCGTTGGATGAGCTGATCGCCGCGCAAGTCCGCAAAGTGGACACGCTCAAGACCCATAAAAAAGGGCTGATGCAGCAGATTTTCCCCCGCGAAGGCGAAACCCAACCCCGCCTGCGGTTTCCAGAGTTTCGGGATGCTGGGGAGTGGGTACCCAACCGGCTCTCCGGCATGGTTGATCTTATTTCTGGGATGCATCTTTCGCCCGACGAATACAGCGCCAGCGGAGAGGTTCCTTACTTCACAGGGCCATCTGATTTCACAAACGATCTTCAAAACGTCACGAAATGGACAAAGCGGACTGCGAACGTTTCGCAGGCTGAGGACACGCTGATTACGGTCAAGGGCAGTGGCGTGGGCGAAATATGGTATTCAATGCTTCCTGAAGTAGCGATGGGGCGACAACTCATGGCCGTTCGCGCAAAGCATGGCTCTAACCGATTTATCTTTCAATTTCTGTTAACTAAGAGATCGCGCTTCGAAGACTTGGGTTCAGGCAATCTAATTCCAGGACTATCGCGTGTCGTCATCCTTGAGTTAGAAGCACGTTTTCCTTCCCAGCCTGAACAAGAGCGCATTGCCAACTGCCTCAACTCCCTCGACGACCTCATTACAGCCCAAACCGACCAACTCGAAGCTCTCAAGACCCACAAGAAAGGGCTGATGCAGCAGCTTTTCCCCTCGGCGGAGGCGGTTGAGGCATGAGCGAGAAGCCAAAGATTCACCGCTTCACAGACATGCGCAGGCTGGTTGCCCGGCTGCGCGATGACCTGAATGGTGGCAACCAGGATTTTGTGCTGCTCTATGCCTACAACGGCACAGGCAAGACCCGCCTTTCAATGGCGTTTAAGGATGCGGGCAAGAAGCGGACTTCGCGGCCTTTTCGTGTCGGCGACCATGTGAACCAGCCACTCACGATCACAGAAACTGTGGGCGACACGCTCTACTTCAACGCCTTTACCGAAGACCTATTTTCGTGGGACAACGATTTAGAAAACGACACCGCGCGGCGACTGCACATCAATACCGGCTCGAAGTTCTTTCGGGGCCTAAAGGACTTGGCCCTCGACGAGCGCATCGGCTACTACCTCGGGCGCTATGCGGACTTTCTGTTCGACATTGATTACGACCAGTGGACCATCAGTTTTCGCAAGGGTGAGGATGCCCGCCACATCAAGGTGTCTCGTGGTGAAGAGAACATCTTTATCTGGTGCCTGTTCATGGCCATTTGTGAGCGTGTGATCGACGGGCTAGAGACATATTCGTGGGTAAAGTACCTCTACATTGACGACCCCATTACCTCGCTGGACGACAACAATGCCATAGCGGTGGCCAGCGATTTGGCCAAGCTGCTGCGCGAGGCCAAGAGCAGAACCCGCCCGGAAGCGGTGGCAGCCGATGGGCCGGGTGAGGCCGACAACCCACCGCGCATGGTTCCCGCGCCCATCAAGGCGGTGGTGTCATCCCACCACGCCCTGTTCTTCAATGTGGTGTGCAATGAGCTGAAGAAGGATGCGCACAAGAAGTATTTCCTCCACCGGCCTGAGCGCGGCGCCACCTATACGCTGCGCGCGACGGATGACACACCGTTTTTTCACCATGTGGCGATGCTGGCTGAAGTGCAGAAGGCCGCCGGGAATGGAAAGCTCTACACCTATCACTTCAATATGCTGCGTAGCATTTTGGAGAAAACGGCCACCTTTTTCGGGCACGATGATTTTTCTGCCTGCATTCAGGGTTTTGATGACACCGAGCTATATGCTCGTGCGCTCAATCTGTTGAGCCACGGCAAGTACGACATCTATCAGCCTATGGCAATGGTGGACGACAACAAGCGGCTTTTCAGGCAGATCCTTGATGCATTTTTGGGCCGCTATAAATTTTCTCTGCCTGACATCCTTGAGCGACCCGCCACCAAAGCCGTCCTGGCTCCAACTCCATGAACGACTTGATTCTTTACACCACCGAGGACGGGAGAAGCCAAATTCGGCTTCGGGCTGATCTGGGCACGGTGTTCCAGGAATCAGTTGTCAACCAACGGTTGACAACTGCCGCCGACGGCAAGAACTACCGCGTCCCTACCCGGCTCGGCAACTGTCAAGGAATGCTTGACAGTTCAGGCATCAAGACGTCGCCCGAGAAGCGGCCGGCGAGTGATCGATTTGCTACACGTTGTGTAGCAAATTCATCGTCCTTGGCAAGACAATAAGTAACAGCCTATGACTGGAAAAAACAAGAAACAACTTGGCAAGAAGATCAGCGGAGGTAGCACTCCCGCTGAAGGCTTAGCGCCATTGCTGGGCGCCTTGCGCCAGCTGATTGCCGATTCACGCCAGCAGGTGCTGCGGGCTGTGGACACCGCGCAGGTGCAGACCTACTGGCACATTGGGCAGCACATTGTGGAGTTTGAGCAAGGCGGTGCGCAGCGGGCGGCCTATGGGAAGCGGCTGCTGCCACAGTTGGGGCAGGCTTTGTCGGCGGAGTTTGGGCGAGGGTTTGATGCCACCAATTTGCGGCACATGCGTGGGTTTTATCTGGCCTTCCCAATTCGCGACGCACTGCGTCGCGAATTAAGCTGGACGCACTACCGCCTGCTGTTGCGGGTAGACAGCGCCGAGGCCCGCCAGTGGTATGTGCAAGAGGCAGCGGCCCAGAACTGGAGCACGCGGGCGCTGGAGCGGCAAATCGGCAGCCTCTATTACGAGCGCTTGCTGTTGAGCCAGGACAAGGTAGCCGTAAGCAATGAAGCACAGGCCAACATGGCTGCGCTGGACCAATCGCCACGCGCTTTTGTGCGCGACCCGGTGATGCTGGAGTTTCTGGGTCTGCCCGACACGGGCCGGCTATTGGAAGCAAAGCTGGAAACGGCGTTGATGGACAAGCTACAGCAGTTTTTGATGGAGCTAGGCAAGGGCTTTGCCTTTGTGGCCCGCCAACAGCGCATCAGCACCGAAACGCAAGATTTCTACATTGACTTGGTGTTTTACAACTACTTGCTCAAATGCTTTGTGCTGATTGACCTGAAAACAGGGCCTCTCACGCACCAGGACGTGGGGCAGATGGACATGTATGTGCGCATGTACGACGACCTGCGCCGGGGCGAGGGCGACAACCCCACAGTGGGCATCTTGCTGTGCGGCAGCAAAGACCAGTCGGTGGTGCGCTATTCGGTGCTGAACGGCAGCGAACAACTTTTTGCCAGCAAGTACCGCTTGGTCTTGCCCAGTGAGGAAGAGCTGCGGCTGGAACTGCAACGGGACCGTGAAGAAATTGAAGCCCACAATAGCCTGCGTGGCGAAGACAACGAAACATGACTGAACAAAACCAAAAACAACTGGGCAAGACCCTCTGGGCCATTGCCGACCAACTGCGCGGGGCCATGGATGCGGATGATTTCCGCGACTACATGCTGTCGTTCCTGTTCTTGCGTTACCTGTCTGACAACTACGAGGCAGCGGCCAAGAGGGAGCTGGGCGCGGACTACCCTACACAGATCGACAGTTCTGTATCGACACCCTTGCAGCTCTGGTACGAGGGCAATCTGGACGATGTGCCTGCATTCGAGAAACAAATGCGCCGCAAGGTGCATTACGTTATTGAGCCGCTGCACCTGTGGAGCAGCATTGCCAATATGGCTCGCACGCAGGATGGCGAAATGCTGAGCACGCTGCAGGCGGGGTTCAAATACATTGAAACCGAATCATTCCAGAGCACGTTTGCGGGCTTGTTTTCAGAAATTGACCTGGCCTCGCCCAAGCTGGGAAAGACCTACACCGAGCGCAATGCCAAGCTCTGCACCATCATCCAAAAAATCGCCGATGGGCTGGCAGGGTTCTCCAGGGAGATGGACGCGCTGGGCGATGCCTATGAATACCTGATTGGCCAATTTGCCGCTGGCTCGGGCAAGAAAGCGGGGGAGTTCTACACGCCCCAGCAAATCTCCGACATTCTTTCCACCATCGTCACCCTGGATAGCCAGGAGCCTAAAACGGGCGTAAAGCAACGGCTGGAAAGCGTGATGGACTTTGCCTGCGGTTCGGGATCGCTGCTGCTGAACGTGCGCAAGCGCATGGGGCCGCATGGCATTGGCAAGATTTACGGCCAGGAAAAGAACATCACCACCTACAACCTGGCCCGCATGAACATGCTGCTGCACGGGGTGAAGGACACCGAGTTTGAAATCTTCCACGGCGACACGCTGACCAACGACTGGGACATCCTGCGGGAAATGAACCCGGCCAAGAAGCCCACGTTTGACGCCATTGTGGCCAACCCACCGTTTAGCTACCGTTGGGAGCCTACCGACGCGCTGGCCGACGACGTGCGCTTCAAAAACCACGGCCTGGCCCCCAAATCAGCGGCCGACTTTGCCTTTTTGCTGCACGGCTTTCATTTCCTGAAAGACGAGGGTGTGATGGCGATCATCCTGCCTCACGGCGTGTTGTTCCGTGGTGGTGCGGAGGAACGCATCCGCACCAAGCTACTCAAGGATGGGCACATCGACACGGTGATTGGTCTGCCGTCGAACCTGTTTTATTCCACTGGCATTCCGGTTTGTATTCTGGTGCTCAAGAAGTGCAAGAAGCCGGACGACGTGTTGTTCATCAACGCGGCGGAGCACTTTGTCAAAGGCAAGCGCCAGAACCTGATGACGGACGAACACATTGCCAAGATCATCAAGACCTACCAGTTCCGCGATCAAGAGGTGCGTTACTCACGCCGGGTGGAGATGGCCGAGATCGAGAAGAATGACTACAACCTGAACATCTCGCGCTACATCAGCACGGCGGTGGGCGAGGCAGAGATTAGTCTGGAAGCGACGCATGGCGAGTTGGTTGAGATTGAGAAAGCCATTGCGACGGCAAAGCACAAGCACAACGAATTCCTGAAAGAGCTGGGGTTAAGTCAGTTGCCATAAGCTGGTCTGACTAACTGGTGTGCTCGTATGGCCAAAGTCCCTCAGTTCGCCATCGGCGACATCGTGGGCCAGCCCATGCTGGCGCACAAGGCGGTGCATGGCCGTTGCACGGACTTGCCGCCTGCGCGGAAGTAAGCTGCTAAATCGCTATTAATTTAATAGCTAGCCGCGCAGGTTCTGTATGGGCTGCGCGGCTTTTTAACTAGTCCAGGTGTCGTCTGCAAGCGTAGCATTTGCACCCACCTTGTCCCATGCCGCTTGCGCATCGCCCGCGCTAACCAACGCCGCCCGTTGCTCAAAGAACTTGGCGGTCTCCATGGCGCTGATCTTCTCAGCAATAGCGACCACGAAAAACTGGTTCATGGTGGTGTCATCGGCAGCGGCAATCCGCTTGGCGGCTTGCTTGAGCGATTCTGGTAGGCGAAGGGCATAACTGCTCATGACTTGGAACTCCTTGTGACGGCTAAGCCAAAGTGTTTAAAAGCTTGTTCAGGATTGAGTACGGGGATACCAAAAAGCCTCGCGGGACCAAAGTCGCGCAGGTTGTAAGTCACGATGGCATGGGCCTGCGCATTGGCAGCTGCTTCAAGAACCATTTCGTCGGAGGGGTCACGCAATTGCGGTCTCCATTGGTAATGCGTAATGACTGGCTCAATGATCCCTGCAAGCTCATTCAAAATAGCGTCGATGTCGCTGACCAGGAGCCCAGAGGTCGCCAACTGACTGGGACGCTTGAGGACATCCTCATATTCCAGAAAAAGCGCAGGGCTGCAACACATCGTGACCTGCTGGAGTCGAATGATTTGCATCAGTGCGAACGAGGACCCATACCGATTGCGTGTGGCAGCCACCAGGATGTTGGTATCGACAAGCAGTTTGGGTGTATTTTCCATATCATCGGTGATATGAGTATCGGGTTGGGTTTGGTAAATGTCAATCAAATTCTTGCTTCATCAACGTCGACATCCAGATGCGCACCAACGTGCCGCACATCTTCGCCATTGGCGACATCGTCGGCCAGCCGATGCTGGCGCACAAGGCCGTGCACGAGGCGCATGTGGCGGCTGAAGTCATTGCCGGTGAACTGCAAGGCAACAAAGAGTTGGCCGCTGCGGCCTTCAACGCCGGCGTGATTCCAAGCGTGGCCTACACCGACCCCGAAGTGGCCTGGGTGGGCTTGACGGAAGACCAGGCCAAGGCGCAGGGCATCAAGGTCAAGAAAGGCCTGTTCCCCTGGACAGCCTCGGGCCGCGCCATTGCCAATGGCCGCGACGAAGGCGTCACCAAACTGCTGTTTGATGACTCGCCGGAAGCGCATGGCCACGGCAAGATTCTGGGTAGCGGCTTGGTCGGCACCCACGCGGGCGACATGATTGGCGAGATTGCGCTGGCCATCGAGATGGGTGCTGACGCGGTCGACATCGGCAAGACGATTCATCCGCACCCGACGCTGGGCGAGAGCATCGGCATGGCG
This sequence comes from Rhodoferax sp. LS1R11, assembly GCF_056521395.1. Taxonomy (NCBI): domain Bacteria; kingdom Pseudomonadati; phylum Pseudomonadota; class Betaproteobacteria; order Burkholderiales; family Comamonadaceae; genus Rhodoferax; species Rhodoferax sp. LS1R11. The sequence goes on along the minus strand of NZ_JBWMAW010000006.1, from coordinate 170,548 downwards.
GCGGAAGTGGCGCACGGTAGCTGCACGGACTTGCCGCCGGCACGCAAGTAAGCTGCTAAAACGCTATTAATTCAATAGCTGGCCGCGCACGACCTATAAGGGCTGCGCGGCTTTTTTATTGCAAATTTTGTTTTGAACCATTCATACCTGTGCAGAAAGGTCATACCTGGTTGCCCCTGCTTTGCCGGAGCCGCTGCACCTGCTTGCCGCCGCACGCGCTTGTTGGCCACCCGCGAGATGCGTCATTGCGGTTTCATAAAAAGCCGCTAAATTCTTTTAATAGTCACCATCAGTGCAGATGCTATTCTTACTTCAAGATTAAAAAACGGGAGGTTCTTCGATGAGCGATACACAGCAAGGCACATCCATGGCCTATGGCTTGACACGCCGGCACTTCATTCAGGCCGGTGCCGCCATCGGTACCAGTGCGCTTCTGCTGCCGATCAGCCAGGCCGCAGGCACCAGTCTGGAGGGCTACGCGTCAACCACGTCCGTGGCGGTGGGCGGAACGATCGACTTCTTCCTGCGTGACCCGCAGGCGCTGGGCACAGGCACGACGGCTTACCCGGTGACCATCTCCCGCATCGGTGCGCCGGACGTGTTCATCATGAGTACCACTGTCAGCATCGGCAACCAGGTGGTGCCATCCGACGTGGTGGCAAACGGCTGCCGTTGGGCGCGCAACTACCGCCTCACGGTGCCCAACACCTGGCCCAGCGGCCTTTACTACGCCTTCATCGGCAGTGGCGCCAACGCCTGCACGGTACCTTTCGTGGTGCGCGCGGTGTCTTCCACACCCGGTGTCCGAACCATCGTGCAGATTCAGGTCTCAACGATCCAGGCGTACAACAACTACGGCGGCAAGAGCCTGTACGACTACAACTCCAGTGGCAGCGTGCGCTCGCCCAAGGTGTCGTTTGACCGGCCGTTCAGCGAGTCCTTCAACAGTTTTTTTGACGTGTATGGCCAGTACCTGGTGCGCTGGATGGCCAAGAACAACCTCGCGGCCGACTTCTGCACCGACATCGACATTGTTGCCAACCCTTCGATCCTGGACCCTTACCAGTTGTTCGTCGACGTCGGCCATGATGAGTACTGGACATTGGGTCGCCGCCAAACGATGGATGCTTTTGTCGCCCGCGGCGGCAATGCGGCTTATTTTGGCGCCAACACCTCGTGGTTCCAGTCGCGCCTGGAGGCGGGTAACGGCGTTGCAAACCGCACCCTCGTTTGCTACAAAGACGCCGCAGCCGACCCCATCGCAGACCCGGCGCAGAAAACCACCACCTTCGTTTCACTGGTGCCACCCAACCCGGAGAATCAAACCACCGGCCTTGGCTACCTGACAGGTTGCAGCTGGACCGGCACCCAGCCACGCCCGGTGACACCGTGGACTGTGATGCGCGCTGAGCACTGGGCCTTTGCGGGCACCGGGTTGGCCACTGGCGGCAGTTTCGGCGGCCAGTACGTGGGCTACGAGTGCGACTCCGCGCGTTTCGCCTTGGGCAGCGACCGTCGTCCCTACCCAACCAGCGCTGACGGTGCGCCGACGACCTTGCGCATCTTGTCGATGGCCGACGGCAGCAACTGGAATACTCTTTCGTTGGCCGCAGGCGGTGGCGGTGAGCAGTCCGGCTACGCCATGATCTCGGTCTTCAGCCGTGGCGGCAGCGCGGGGACAGTTTTCAACGCTGGTACCGTGGAATGGGCCTATGGTCTGATCCCCGAGCTGAACGGACAGACGCCCACACCGTTGAGCCGCATCACGCTCAATGTCATCAACAGGCTTGCCAACCCATGGTCGGAAACGGCAGATGTGCGGCAGTTCAGTGGCACGCTGGGCGCCCTGGCCAACTACTACTACGCCATCGGTTCGGCAGCCCCGGCGGGCAGTGGGCTGGTGTTGGACGGCCTGGTTTTTCGCGCCTACGCGGCTGCTGAGGCAGGCACCGTGCCGGTGTACCGCTATATCAGCTCAGCATCTGCTGTGGCGCAACGGCGTTACCTGCTGCGCCTGAACGCCACGGGCGGTGGCGGCGTGGAACAGATGACAGTCGATGGCATCGCCTTCCACGCTTACGCGGCACCGCGCAGCGATGCAGTGGCCGTCTACGAACACTACGCCTTCAACAACGTAATTCAGAACTGGGTTGCGTGCTACTCCCTCTCGGCAACGCCGCCAGCGGGTTACAGCGCAGGCCTGGTGGTGTTTTATGTGCCCACTGAAGGCACCACGGCAGCGCCACCGAGCGTTGGCTTCACGCTGACGCCCAATGTCGCCACGATCAGCCTCAACCCCGGCCAGTCGGGCTTGAGCGACATGATTGTGGTCAATCCGCTCAACGGCTTTAGCGGCAGCGTGACCTTTTCGGTCTCTGGCGTGCCCGCTGGCGTGTCGGTGGTGCTGCAACCGGCGACGTCCGCCGGTGGCACCAAGTTGGCCATCACAACACTGGCCAACACCCTCGTTGGCAGCTACCCCATTACAGTGACCGGCACGGCACCGGGTGTCTCCAACCCGGTTAGCACGACGCTGACGCTGGTGGTCTCTGCGCCGCAGAGCTTCAGTCTCAACTCCAACAAGTCGTCGGTACTGATGCTGCTGGGTGGAATCTTTGGCGCCAGCGTCAATGTCTCGGTGACTGGCAAAAACGGATTCAGTGGCAACGTGGCGTTCTCGGTCACCGGGCTGCCCTCGGGCATGAATGGCACCTTCTCGCCGTCGAGCTCCACCAGCAGTAGCACATTGAGCTTGCGATCATCGTCCTTGCTGGGTGCGCAACGCGGCTTCTTTAAGTTGACGATTCGCGGCGTATCCGGCAGCTTGTCGGCGCAGACCACGGTGTCGCTGACTGTGCTGTAAGTCAACCCGCCGCGCTTGGCATTAAAGCCTTGCGCTGCTCAAAGCGCGTTTTGATGTCACCCATGGTCTGATGGGTGAGCCGGTTGCCATACTGGCTGACAACCTGGCCAGCGGTCTGGTTGGCGAGCCAGGCCGCGTCTACTGCTGCATAACTGTGCGTGATGGCATACAAAAAGGCGCCTGCAAACATGTCGCCCGCGCCGTTGGAGTCAACGGCTTTCACGCTGGCCGCGGGTACGGCTTGTTGCTGGCCGTCCTCCAGCACGATGCATCCCAGCGGGCCGCGGGTCAGGCACACGGTTTGGGCCAGTTGGCCTACCTGGCGGCAGATGGACTCCAGGTCGGTCGTGCCGCACCACACCTGCGCTTCTTCCTCGTTGCAAAACAGGTAGTCCAGGTCTTGGGCAATGATGGCCTCCAGTCCGGGGCGGCAGAAGTTGATCATGGTCACGTCGCTCAAGGTGGTCGCCAGGCGAACACCGGCCTGCTTCGCCATGCGGCGCCCCTCCAGCGCGGCATGCAGGCCCGTGGGGGATGCTGACAGGTAGCCTTCCATGTAATAGACCTGCGATTTGGCAATGTCTTCTTCGTGCAAGGCGGTGTGGTCCAACTCGGCGGTAGCGCCCAGAAAGGTGCTCATGCTGCGCTCCGCGTCAGGGGTCACCATGACCATGCACATGCCTGTCTGACCCCTGTTGGGCTTGGCGTGCGTCAGGTTGGTGGCAACGCCGTTGTTGAGCAAGTCCTGCCGATAGAACGCGCCCAATTCATCATCACCCACACGGCAAGAGTAAAACGCCTTGCCCCCCAGTTGCGACAAGGCGACGACGGTATTGCCCGCCGAACCGCCGCCATTGCGGCGTGAAGGCAAGTCCTGCACATGGTCCAGCAGGGTCTGGCGCCGCTCGGCGTCGATCAGGGTCATGTGGCGCTTGGCCACCCCCATGGCGGCCAGATGAGGCTCGGTTACTTCGTAGTCAGAGTCCACCAGGGCGTTGCCGATGGCGTAGAGATCGTAGGTTTTCATGGGGGCTGAATAGAGCGGAATGGAGAAGGGGGGGCGGGATTGGCCGGGGGTGTGCAGTTTACTGTCGATTGGCCGCTCCACCTCGTGAGATGAGGTCGGGCCAGGGGCCGACTGTCGCGGCGTTGGAATAGCCCTAATAGCCCTGGTACAGTTTCCTGTTGCTATTAAATGTATAGCTGCTTGTACACGTCCTATCTGGGCTAGAGGCCAGTTTGGCATATAAGTGTGGCAGCCAGGATGTGATTCCTGTTTCAGCAGGTCTTGTTCGTTGGGCTGGTTTTGTCATTGTGCATTCGCGCAAACAGGTGTAATTTATTCCCCCCATCAAACCCTTTCAACCGGAGATCTGTCATGACCAGGAAAAACAGGATTGCGCAGTCGGGTGTCTTTACGATGTGTCTTGTGGCCAGCACGGCGGGGTTCGGGGGGGCGGATTGGCCCAGCGCCGGCAAAGACCTCCATAACTCGCGTTATCAGGGGGATGAAAAAGAGATCAGCGTAAAAACCGTGTCGAACCTGACGTTGAAATGGACTGTGGCGACCGACGGTGACGTGACCGCCAATCCTGCGGTCGACGGGCAGTCCCTGTACTTTCCCGACTCGGCAGGCTTCCTCTACAAAGTGAACAAGCATACTGGCGCTGTGGTGTGGAAGAAGCCGATCTCCGACTACACCGGGATTGCGGGTGACTTCGCCCGCGCCACACCCGCTGTTGCGGGCAACGCGCTGATTTTGGGGAACCAGAGCGGCAAATTTCTGCAGGCCTTCGGGCAGCCCGCGCCACAGTCGGCCCGGGTTTTTGCGGTGAACAAAAATACCGGCGCACCGCTCTGGGTCACCGAAGTCGACACGACAGCCTTGTCGTTCGTCACGCATTCAGCGGTGATCGCCAATGGCGTGGCGCTGGTAGGTGTCGCGTCCAACGAGGAACTGGTTGCCGGTTTCGTGCCCAAGGCCTACTGGCAATGGAACTTTCGCGGCAGCGTGGTAGCCCTCGATGTCACCACGGGAGCCATCAGATGGAAGAGTTACACCGTTCCTCCGGGCTACTATGGTGGTGCCGTCTGGGGCAGCACGGGTGCAGTCGACCTGGAGCGCAATTTGGCTTACATGGCCACGGGTAACAATTATTGGGTACCGGATGCTGTGCTGAATTGCCTCAACAGTGGCGGCAGTCCGGCGGTATGCATGAGCCCGGACAACCACTTTGACTCGATCATCGCTTTGGATCTCAGCACAGGCGCCATCAAATGGTCAGCGCGCGGACTTCCATATGACACCTGGAATGTCGGGTGTGGCCTCAACGTACCGGGCCTTGTCGTTCCCCCGAACGACAACTGTCCCAACCCTAAAGGCCCGGACTGGGACTTCGCGCAGGGGCCCATGCTGTTCACGGGGCCGGGCGGCGAGGGTGGTAACGGGAAAGGAAAAGGGAATGGCGGCGGAAAATTGGTCGGTGCAGGGCAGAAGAGCGGCAAGTTCTGGGCCTTCAATGCAAGCACCGGCAAGTTGGCCTGGGTAACGCAGGTGGCACCGCCCGGTTTGACCGGCGGTCTGCAATGGGGTTCGGCCACGGACGACAAGCGCATTTACTTGGCGGTGGCCAACAGTGGGTTGACCGGTGGCGGCGTGACCCCCGAAGTCTGGAAGTTGAAAGATGGCACGAGCACCACGGCCGGTGGGTGGGCAGCCCTCAACCCCAAGAACGGGGAGGTGATTTGGGAGACCAAGGACCCCATGGGTAGCCGTGCTGAGGCGGCTGTCAGTGTGGCCAACGACGTGATGTTCGGATGCAATCTGGAGCCAGGTGCTGGCCGGATGTATGCGCTGAATGCCAAAACCGGCGCACCGCTGTGGTCCTTTGCCACCAACAGGCCATGCAACGCCGGTCCGTCCATTGTTGACGGCATGGTGTTCTGGGGAAGCGGCACTTTCGGCCCAGGGCCAGGTCCGAAGCTGGTGTATGGATTTGGCCTTTAATTCCCCAGGGACGGGCTGTCCAAATCGGGCTGCCCCGGGAACTCCTAAATCCCTTGGCTCTGAAGCGTGACCACCCCTTTGGGGGTTTGCAAGGTGGCCATGATGTTCGCCGGGCCGACCTCTACGGTGATGCCCGTGAGCCCAATTGCTTCGTAAGCCGCTTGCAGTTTGGCAGCAGTCGGGTGCGTGACGGCAATGCTCTGCAGCGTGACACCTGAGCGCGGCAAGCTGTTTCTGGGGTGCAGGCGCAGGGGCTCGGCAGCGTCGGGTTTGCCCCATTGAATCAGCGTGGGCAGCGCGCCGTCGAACAGGCGTTGCCCGTCCTCACGCACGGTGATTTGCCATTGCAGGATGCCTTTGCGCGAGTGGCGGCTTGCCGCCATGGCGGGGCCTCGTTCGATGCTCAGGCCCTTGAGTGCGATGCGGGCGGCCTGAATTTCGTCGGTGTTGACCACAAAGTGCACCAAGCGCGGTTCTTTGGCCACGGCGGCGCGCAGGGCGGGGTCGTCCATGTCAAACCAGCGCTTGGCGTGCGGGTTGGCAGGCCCTTTGGCGTCCGGATTGATGGCGATGATTTCAAAATAAGCCAGCGGGTTGGCGGGGGTTGCAATTTTGAACAGGCGGTTGTGTGTGCCGTACTGCGCATGTTCCCCGCCGGGGGCGGGTGTGATGCCTAAAGTGGCTTCACACCACTGCACGCCTTGTTCCAGGGTGTGCGCAACGACGACGAGGTGATCGATATTTGTTTTCATCACCTGACCATACCATTGGCTCCACGCGCTTGGCCGCGTGTGCCTTGCAAAATTAACCCGTTCGCAGTTCCAACGCGTCAAAAATCTTGATCGCAGCCCAGGCGTCATTGGCCGAGTAAACAATCTGACTCTCGGTGAGCTGTCGGTTGGCCCAGTTGGAGGTAGTTGCTTTTTTGGACTTCACGAACCGCCGGTTGAACACCACGGCGACGGCGCCGCGCACGCCAAGTTCCTTGATGTAGCCCCGGTCCCTGAACACCACATTCAGGTCAAGTACGTTCCTGGGGTGAACGCCCAGCGTGCGCTTGATTTGCACATGGTCTCCGGCCAGACCGAACCCGACCTTGGTGATGCGCTCGGACATCAGCAGGGCGGCCACGATCTCGCAGCAAGCCGCGTCATGCAGTTGAAACACATAGGCTTTGTGCAGGGTGGAAAACTGCACCACGTGGGGGCCGGACGAGATTTCTTCCCGCACAAAGGTGGGCTTGGACTCGGTATCAAAGCCTAGCACGGCGCAAGCATCCAGAACCTGGAAGGCCTCGGCCGCCTGCGCTTGCGTGGAAACCACCACGATGCTGTCCAGCCCGAGCCGGTTCAGTGGTTCAAGGAGGGCGATGTCGTCTTTGCTGGGGGAGGTGATACGTGGCATGTTTATTTGGTTTTGCCCAGGCCGACCCGGAACGCCTCCAGCCGGGCTTCATAGTCTGCGGCATCGCCGTAGTCCAGAAACCGGTTGTAGCGACGGTGCGTGCCCAGAATCTTGTGAGCGTGTTTGATGGGGCAAAAATATTCTTCGGTTCGGGCCAGAATCTCGGCCATGTAACTCATGAGTCCGTTGCCATACTCGCAATAGGTGCAGTGAAATTTCTCGATGAAATTCAGGTAGCCAAGCTGACGCCGGTCAAACACGATGTAGTCGGAGCGCCGGACCTTCTTCACGCCATAGATCGGAAAGCAGGCCCATTGGTAAAAGCTCACAAAGAAATCAAGCATCAGCAGCGGAATGATCATGCCGTAGATGATGGGGCCGGTGATCAGGTTTTGCGGCCGATCGGTCACCAGCCAGCGAAAGAAGTTCTTTTTGAGTTTGCCGTGTGCGGCCTTGACCGAGCTTTCAAACTCGACCCGCTTGCCCTTGATCTGGAAGAACATCTTGCGCTCCTGTTCGTGAACGGCCGTGCGCAAGTCGTCCTCCAGTGCCGCCATTTGGGCCAGTATTTGAGAAATGCGTTCGTTCATGGGGTTCCCGAGGCGACCACACGGGCGCAGACAGTGGGGTAAATAGGTCGAAATTTAGACGTTTTAGGGCTGTAGCCCAGGCGGAATGCGCGCAAGATGCTATCTAAAGCATAGCGCTAAACGCCAAAAATCAGCGCATTGCGGGTTCCGTTGCCGGGATTGCCTGGGGCGCAGTGGTATCGGGTGTTGCTGTCAGCACCCGGCGGGCGCCGTCAAAGCGCTGCCGCCAATACGAAATACCCATGTCCTCGACCCGGACCTGGCTGCCAGGCTTGGGCGAGTGGATGAACTTGCCATCGCCCACATAGATGCCGACATGGCTGAACGCACGGCGCATGGTGTTGAAAAATACCAGGTCGCCAGGCTGAAGCTCACCTTGTTCAATTTTTTTGGTGGCCGCTGCCTGATCTTCTGCCTTGCGGGGCAGTATCAAGCCAATGGTTTGCTGGTAGGTGGCGCGGACAAAACCGCTGCAATCAAAGCCTGACTCGGCGGTATTGCCACCACGCCGATAGGGGACACCCAAAAAACCAATCGCTGTGAAGACCAGCTCAGACGCTTTCTCGCCTACCGAATGGCGAACCTGATCAATCCGGGCCAGCAGGCCTTTGTTGGCCAGGTACTGGTCCATGTCGTCGTTTGCAGCGGGAGGGGCTGCATGCGCACTGGCCGCTAAGAGGAGGGAAATGAAGAGGGCTGGAATTCGCATGAAGAGGTAGCATACCCGTTGCGAAGGCGGCGTGTCAAGCTTGGGCCGCCTCCCGCGTTTTTTGTAACTTGTTGATTTTTATATATTTTCAAGGATTTTTATGTTCAAGGCATTGCTCCTGGAGAACCAGGATGGGTTCAAGGCATCCGTTCAATCCATTGAAGAGTCGCGTCTGCCACTGGCGGGCGCCGAGGGCAGTGTGACCGTTGCCGTGTCCTATTCCTCCCTCAATTACAAAGACGGGCTGGCCATCACCAACAAGAGTCCGGTCGTGCGCAATTGGCCGATGGTGGCGGGTATTGATGGTGCGGGGACCGTGATTGACTCCAGTCACCCGGCGTGGAAAGCGGGGGATGTCTTTGTCCACAACGGCTGGGGTATCGGGGAGACGCACTGGGGCTGTCTGGCTGAAAAGGCGCGGCTCAAGGGCGACTGGCTTGTCAAGCTGCCTGCCGTTTTCACGCCCCGCCAGGCGATGGCCATTGGCACGGCGGGTTACACCGCCATGCTGTGCGTGCTGGCGTTGGAGGACCATGGCGTCAAGCCCGACGCGGGCGAGGTTCTGGTCACAGGCGCCACAGGCGGTGTGGGCAGTGTGGCCATTGCTTTGCTGGGCAAGCTGGGCTACACGGTGGTGGCAGCGACGGGCAAAGCCTCGGAAGAGGCCTACCTCAAGTCATTGGGTGCCACGGGCATTGTGGAGCGTGCGACGCTTTCAGCCCCGGGCAAACCGTTTCAAAAAGAGCGTTGGGCTGCGGTGGTGGATGCGGTGGGTTCCCATACACTCGCCAATGCACTGGCCCAGACCCGCTACGGTGGCGTGGTGGCCGCGTGCGGCTTGGCGCAGGGCATGGACTTGCCCACCTCGGTCATGCCCTTTATCTTGAGGGGCGTGACGCTTGCCGGCATTGATTCGGTCATGGCACCGCTGGCCAAACGCCAGCGTGCGTGGGACCGGCTGGCGCACGACCTGGACCCCCAGCTGCTGGAGTCGATGATCGACGAGGTGTCGCTCGACGGCGCCATTGCCAAGGCGCACGACCTGATGGACGGCAAAGTACGTGGCCGTGTGGTGGTGAAGACAGCTGCGGTTTAATAAGGGATTATTTGAATTTGCTCCATTTTTCCTGAAAGCCTGCCATGTTGCTAGATGCCGCTGAATCCCAACTCGTTCTCGTTGACTACCAAAGCCTCCTGATGCCCGTCATCTTCGAGGGGCCCCTGGTGGTTGCCAATGCCGTGCGTCTGGGGCAGTTGGCGAAGTTGATGGCCGTACCCGTGTGGGGCACCGAGCAAAACCCCTCCAAACTGGGTGAGAACGCGGCCGAGGTCAAAGCCCTGTGCGCCCAGACGCTGAGCAAGATGCAATTCAGTGGCGTGGAGGAGGGGCTGGGCGAGTGGCTGCGTCCGCCGGCCAAACCCGTGGTTGGCAACGCGCGCAGTTTGCCCAAACATCTGCAAAAACCAGCTGCTGGTTCTGAGCGAAACATGATCGTGATTGCCGGTTGCGAAGCCCATGTGTGCTTGCTGCAAACTGCGCTGGATTTGTTGGAAGACGAGTTTGATGTGTGGGTGGTCACCGACGCGTGCAGTTCACGCACCGAACGCAATCGGGATGCTGCCTTTGACCGCCTGGCTGGCGCCGGAGCTGAGTTGGTCACCACTGAAATGGTGGCGTTTGAATGGTTGCGCACCGCAGAGCATCCTGCGTTCAAGGCCGCGCAAGGGCTCATCAAATAAGGGGTTGCCGGCCCCAATGAGGTGGGGCCAGTCAGGCTGCAGCAAGCTGCCTGCTCATAATTATGAATTCAGTTTATCGACCCGACTGGAGACAAATAATGACAACCTACGCTGATTTCCACCAACGTTCCCTCATTGAACGTGATGCCTTCTGGGGCGAGCAAGCCCAGCTTGTCGACTGGAAGACGCCGCCGCAACAGATTTGCGACTACAGCAATCCGCCTTTTGCCAAATGGTTTGTCGGCGGAACCACCAACCTGTGCCACAACGCCGTTGACCGGCATCTTGAGGATCGTGCCGATCAGGCTGCGTTGATTTTTGTTTCGACAGAAACCAATGAGGAAACGGCCTACACCTTCCGCGAGTTGCACGCCGAAGTACAGCGCATGGCAGCCTGCATCAGGGAGCTTGGCGTCAAAAAAGGTGACCGGGTACTGATCTACATGCCCATGATTGCCGAGGCGGCATTTGCCATGCTGGCTTGCGCCCGCCTTGGCGCAATTCATTCGGTCGTGTTTGGTGGCTTTGCTTCTGGTTCCCTGGCGTCACGCATTGAAGATGCCGAGCCCAAGCTGGTGATCAGCGCTGACGCGGGTTCTCGTGGCGGTAAGGCGGTGGCCTATAAGCCGTTGCTGGACGAAGCCATCCGTCTCTCCAGCTACAAGCCCGACGCCGTGCTGCTGGTTGATCGTGGCTTGAGTGCTATGAATTTGGTAGCTGGACGCGACCATCTGTGGGGCGCATTGCGTCAAAAACATCTGAATACGGTGGTGGCGTGCGAATGGGTCGAGGCGACCCATCCCAGCTACACGCTCTACACCAGTGGAACCACAGGCAAGCCCAAAGGCGTGCAGCGCGACACAGGCGGCTACGCCGTGGCACTCGCCGCCAGCATGAAGCATATTTATGGTGGCAACGCGGGTGAGACCTATTTTTCGACCAGCGACATCGGCTGGGTGGTGGGACACAGCTACATCATCTACGGTCCCCTGATAGCCGGTATGGCGACCATCATGTACGAAGGCTTGCCAACTCGTCCCGATGGGGGTATTTGGTGGAGCCTGGTGGAGAAATACAAGGTCACGGTCATGTTCAGCGCACCGACGGCGGTGCGGGTGCTGAAGAAGCAAGATCCCGCCTTTTTGTCAAAGTACGACCTGTCCAGCCTGCGCGCCCTGTTTTTGGCGGGTGAGCCACTGGACCAACCCACGGTCAAATGGATCAGCGAGAGTCTGGGCAAGCCGATCATCGACAACTACTGGCAGACCGAAACCGGTTGGCCCATCCTGTCTCTTTGCAATGGGGTCGAAAAAGCGGACAGCAAATTCGGCTCGCCGGGCAAGGCGGTGTACGGCTATGACGTCAAACTGCTCGACGACCAGACGGGCGAAGAGTTGACCGGACCCAACCAAAAGGGCGTGGTCGCCATCGAAGGCCCATTGCCTCCCGGCTGCCTGCAAACCATCTGGCGTGACGACGAACGGTTTGTCAAAACCTACTGGTCCAGCGTGCCGGGCAAGATGGTCTACAGCACCTTTGACTGGGGCATTCGCGATGCAGATGGTTATTTCTTCATCCTTGGGCGGACCGACGATGTGATCAATGTGGCAGGGCACCGTCTGGGCACCCGCGAGATTGAAGAAAGCATCTCCGCCCATCCGAATATCGCTGAAGTCGCGGTGGTCGGTGTGGCGGATCAACTCAAAGGGCAGGTCGCCATGGCATTTGCCGTGGTCAAGGACGCCAGTGTGCTCACAGATGACGCGGCCTGCCTCAAGTTGGAAGGTGAAATCATGAAGCTCGTGGATCGGGACTTGGGCGCCGTGGCCCGACCAGCGAGGGTTCGTTTTGTCAGCACGCTGCCGAAAACACGCAGCGGCAAGCTGCTGCGACGTGCGGTGCAAGCCGTGTGTGAGGGGCGCGACCCTGGTGATCTGACCACCATGGACGACCCGTCCGCACTGCAGCAGATCAAGGATCTGGTTGCTGTGTAAGTAGTTTCAACGGGCACCCGCTTTCTGCGTGTGCCTTTTTTGATGGCACAATAGTGCAGTTACTAGGCCCTTCCACGCCACAGTCGCATCCGCCAAACGGTTAAGCCGGGACGCGGAAGGTTAATAAACAATCAGCTTTAACCAGCTAATGTTTCCTGCAGGGAAACGGAGGTCAGCGGAAAATGAGTGAATCGAACCAGGTCTATCAGGCCTATCAAGCCAACACCTATTTGTTTGGCGGCAATGCACCGTATGTCGAAGAGATGTACGAAAACTACCTGGCCAACCCAGGCAGCGTGCCCGACAACTGGCGTGACTACTTCGATGCGTTGCAGCATGTGCCTGCCGTCGACGGATCAAACGCCAAAGACGTTCCCCATCAGCCAGTCATCAATGCCTTTGCCGAGCGCGCCAAACAGGGCGGCACCAAAGTGGTGGTGGCGAGCGTCGACGCGGAAATGGGCCGCAAACGCACGGCAGTTCAACAATTGATTGCAGCCTACCGCAACGTGGGCCAGCGTTGGGCTGACCTTGATCCGCTCAAGCGGACTGAACGCCCTGTGATTCCTGATCTCGACCCAACTTTTTATGGTTTCGCTGATGCCGACCAGGAAACCGTGTTCGACACCAGCAACACGTTTTTTGGCAAAGACCGGATGCCCCTGCGCGAGTTGCTCAACGCACTGCGCGAAACCTACTGCGGCACGCTCGGTGCCGAGTACATGTACACCACCGACCAGGCTGAAAAGCGCTGGTGGCAGCAAAAGCTGGAAAGTATCCGCAGCAAGCCCAGTTTCAATGCCGAGAAGAAAAAGCAAATTCTCGAGCAGTTGACTGCTGCCGAAGGCCTGGAGCGTTTTCTGCACACCAAGTACGTGGGGCAAAAGCGTTTCTCCCTTGAAGGCGGCGAGAGCTTCATTGCCGCCATGGATGAGCTCATCCAGTCGGCCGGCGCCCAGGGCGTGCAGGAAATCGTGATCGGCATGGCTCACCGGGGTCGCTTGAATGTGCTGGTCAACACCATGCGCAAGCTCCCCGCTGATCTGTTTGCCGAGTTTGACCACACCGCGCCTGAAGATTTGCCCGCGGGTGACGTGAAGTATCACCAAGGCTTTAGTTCAGATGTGAGCACCTCGGGCGGTCCCGTTCACTTGTCGCTGGCCTTCAATCCTTCCCATCTCGAAATTGTGAACCCCGTGGTCGAAGGCTCGGTGCGCGCCCGTATGGACCGTCGTGGTGATCCGATGGGCAAGCAAGTGCTGCCCGTGCTGGTCCATGGTGACTCTGCTTTCGGCGGTCAAGGTGTGAACCAGGAAACATTGGCACTGGCGCAAACCCGTGGTTACACCACGGGCGGCACCGTGCACATCATCATCAACAACCAGATCGGTTTCACCACCTCTGACCCGCGCGACATGCGTTCCAGCGTGTTCTGTACGGACATCGTGAAGATGGTTGAGGCACCTGTGCTGCACGTGAACGGTGACGATCCAGAAGCGGTGGTGCTCGCGACGCAGCTGGCGCTGGAATACCGGATGGCGTTCAGCAAAGACGTGGTGCTGGATATCGTTTGCTTCCGCAAACTCGGCCACAACGAGCAAGATACGCCGGCATTGACTCAGCCGTTGATGTACAAAAAAATCAGCACCCATCCCGGTACCCGTAAGTTGTTTGCCGACAAGTTGACGACCCAAGGTTTGGGTGAGACGTTGGGAGACGACATGGCCAAAGCTTACCGTGCCGCCCTGGACGCGGGCAAGCATACCGGCGAGGCGGTGCTGACCAATTTCAAGACCAAGTTCACCGTGGACTGGTCTCCTTTCCTCGGCAAGAAGTGGACCGATGCCGGTGACACGGCCATTCCCCTGTCCGAGTGGAAGCGTCTGTCTGAGCGAATTACAACGATTCCTGCGTCTGTGTCGCCCCACCAGCTCGTGAAGAAGGTCTACGACGACCGCGCGGCCATGGGCCGTGGCGACATCCCCGTGGATTGGGGCATGGGCGAGCATATGGCGTTTGCCTCCTTGGTTGCCAGTGGCTTCCCGGTGCGTTTGTCGGGTGAAGACTGTGGCCGTGGCACGTTCACGCACCGTCATGCCGTGATTCACGATCAAAAGCGTGAAAAGTGGGATACCGGCACTTACGTCGCGCTGCAAAATGTGACGGAAAACCAGGCCCCCTTCAATGTGATCGATTCGATCCTGTCTGAAGAGGCTGTCCTCGGTTTCGAATACGGTTACGCCTCGAACGATCCCAACACCATGGTGATCTGGGAAGCCCAGTTTGGCGATTTCGCCAATGGTGCTCAGGTGGTGATTGACCAGTTTATTGCCTCGGGCGAAGTCAAGTGGGGTCGTGTCAATGGCCTGACACTGATGCTGCCGCACGGTTATGAAGGTCAGGGTCCTGAGCACAGCTCAGCCCGCCTGGAGCGTTTCATGCAGCTCGCCGCGGACACCAACATGCAGATCGTGCAGCCGACCACGGCCAGCCAGATCTTCCACGTGTTGCGTCGTCAGATGGTGCGCAACCTGCGTAAGCCGTTGATCATCATGACCCCCAAGTCCTTGTTGCGCAACAAGGATGCGACATCGCCGGTCAGCGAGTTCACCAAAGGAAGCTTCCAGACGGTGATTCCCGAGACGAAGGACATCAAGGCCGACAAGGTCAAGCGCATTCTGGCTTGCTCGGGTAAGGTGTACTACGACTTGGTTAAAAAGCGCGAGGAAAAAGGCGCCGACGACGTGGCCATCATTCGCGTTGAGCAGCTCTATCCCTTCCCGCACAAGGCTTTCAGTACTGAACTCAAGAAGTACCCGAACGCCACCGAGATTGTCTGGACGCAGGACGAGCCACAAAACCAGGGTGCCTGGTTCTTTGTCCAGCATTACATCCACGAAAACATGATGGATGGTCAAAAGCTGGGCTACTCCGGTCGTGCGGCCTCAGCTTCTCCTGCCGTGGGTTATTCGCACCTGCACCAGGAGCAGCAAAAGGCGCTGGTCGACGGCGCGTTTGCCAAGCTCAAAGGCTTTCTCCTCACCAAATAAGGTCGTTCAGACTTCCTGATTCTTTGTGGACCGAGTCGAAAGCTCACCCACAAAGACTAAAAACAAAATATTGAAAGAATCGTTATGGCTATCGTAGAAGTTAAAGTTCCCCAGCTCTCTGAATCCGTGGCTGAAGCCACCATGCTGCAGTGGAAAAAGAAGGTCGGCGACGCAGTCGCTGTTGATGAGATCCTGATTGAAATCGAAACCGACAAAGTCGTGCTCGAAGTGCCTGCACCTGCTGGTGGTGTTTTGGTTGAACTGCTTCAGGGCGATGGCGCCACGGTGGCCGCTGATCAATTGATCGCCCGGATTGACACGGAAGCTTCGGCTGGTGCGGTTGTCGCCGCTGCTGCCCCTGCTACCGCGGCTGTTGCCGCCACACCGGCACCTGCTGCAGCCGCTGCAAACTCCATGGCTGGCGTGCCCATGCCCGCTGCAGCCAAATTGATGGCGGACAACCAGTTGGCCGCAGGCTCGGTGGCAGGCACTGGCAAAGATGGCCGCGTGACCAAAGGGGATGTGTTGGGTGCTGTTGCTGCTCCTAAAGTTGTAGCTGCTCCCGCAATGCCCGTGAAGGCTGCAGCCGCTTTGTTGCCTCAAGTCGCGGCGCCGGCAGTGGCTTTGGGTGACCGTCCTGAGCAACGTGTGCCCATGAGCCGCCTGCGTGCCCGCGTGGCCGAGCGTCTGTTGCAGTCCCAATCCACGAATGCCATTTTGACCACCTTTAACGAGGTGAACATGGGCCCGGTGATGGAGATGCGCAAGAAGTTTCAGGACGCCTTCACCAAAGAACACGGTGTGAAAATTGGCTTCATGAGCTTCTTCGTCAAGGCGGCGGTGCATGCCCTCAAGAAGTTCCCCGTGCTGAATGCCTCGGTTGATGGCAATGACATCGTTTACCACGGTTTCTTTGACATCGGCATTGCGGTGGGTTCTCCCCGTGGTCTGGTTGTGCCCATTCTGCGCAATGCAGACCAGATGAGCTTTGCCGAGATCGAGAAGAAGATTGCCGAGTTTGGTCAAAAGGCCAAGGACGGCAAGATGAGCATGGAAGAAATGACCGGTGGTACGTTCTCCATCTCCAATGGCGGTACCTTCGGCTCCATGTTGTCCACACCCATCATCAACCCGCCACAAAGCGCGATTTTGGGCGTGCACGCAACCAAAGACCGTGCCATGGTGGTCAACGGGCAAGTGGTGGTGCAACCCATCAACTATCTGGCCATGAGCTATGACCACCGCATCATCGACGGGCGCGAAGCCGTGCTCGGCTTGGTGGCGATGAAGGAAGCGCTGGAAGACCCAGCCCGCCTGCTGTTTGACATCTAAAGCACAAGCCTGACTGACCCACCCATGTGGCCGGACTGCTGGTCCTGCCCATCGGTGGGTTTTCTTTACCTGAATACTGGAATCAATATGAGCAAACAATTTGACGTGATCGTCATCGGTGGTGGCCCTGGTGGCTACATTGCGGCCATCCGCGCTGCCCAGCTGGGTATGAACGTCGCCTGTATCGACGAATGGAAAAATGCCAAAGGCGGACCCGCCCTCGGTGGCACTTGCACCAACGTGGGTTGTATTCCCTCCAAGGCGTTGTTGCAGTCGTCGGAGCACTATGACCATGCGAGTCACCATTTCGCGGACCATGGCATCGCCGTGACGGGCCTGAGCCTCGATGTGGGCAAGATGGTGGGCCGCAAGGACACCGTGGTCAAGCAGAACAACGATGGCATTCAGTACCTGTTGAAGAAAAACAAGGTTGCGTTCTTCCACGGCCGCGGTTCGTTTGTCAAAGCGGTCGAAGGCGGCTATGAGATGAAGGTGGCCGGTGCGGCCGAAGAAACGCTGGTGGGCAAGCAAATCATCATCGCCACAGGCTCGAACGCACGGGCCTTGCCCGGCACGCCGTTTGATGAGGAAACCATCCTCTCCAACGATGGCGCCTTGCGCATCGGTGCGGTGCCGAAAAAGCTGGCCTTGATTGGCTCGGGTGTGATCGGTCTGGAGATGGGCTCCGTCTGGCGTCGTCTCGGTGCTGATGTCACCATTCTGGAAGGCTTGCCTACATTCCTGGGCGCCGTGGATGAACAGATTGCCAAAGAAGCCCACAAAGCGTTCGTCAAGCAGGGCTTGAAAATTGAACTGGGCGTCAAGGTTGGTGAGATCAAGAAGAGCAAGACCGGCGTGAGCGTGGCCTGGACCAACGCCAAGGGCGAAGCCCAGACGCTCGATGCTGACAAGCTGATCGTCTCGATCGGCCGCGTGCCCAACACCATTGGCCTGAACGCCGAGGCTGTGGGTCTGGCGCTTGACGAGCGTGGCGCCATTGTGGTGGACGGCGACTGCCGTGCCAGCTTGCCCGGCGTTTGGGCGGTGGGCGATGTGGTGCGCGGCCCCATGCTGGCGCACAAGGCAGAAGAAGAGGGCGTTGCCGTGGCCGAGCGCATTGCCGGCCAACACGGGCACGTCAATTTCAACACCATTCCCTGGGTGATTTACACCAGCCCCGAGATTGCCTGGGTGGGCCGCACCGAGCAGCAACTCAAGGCCGATGGCGTGGCTTACAAAGCGGGTACTTTCCCGTTCCTGGCCAATGGCCGGGCGCGCGCTTTGGGCGACACGACCGGCATGGTCAAAATGCTGGCTGATGCAACAAGCGACGAAATTCTGGGTGTGCACATCGTCGGCCCCATGGCCAGCGAGTTGATTGCCGAGTGCGTTGTTGCCATGGAGTTCCGGGCCAGCAGTGAAGACATTGCCCGCATTTGCCATGCACACCCCTCCCTGAGCGAAGCGACCAAAGAAGCTGCGTTGGCGGTGGACAAACGCACGCTGAATTTCTGATATTGATTTATATGAAAAAGGCTGCTTACGCTCGTCCTGCGCGCGTAAGCAGCTATATTTTTTATAGCAACCATGGGCTGTTCGCGTGAAAGTTAAAGAAGCTTATGAAGCGGAGCTTGTTGCCCGCGGCTACACCGCCGATCCCGCGCAATTGCATGCGGTCGATGCGCTGGAGCGCTGTGCGCAGGAGTGGGCAGCCTACAAGGAAAAACGCTCCAACTCGCTGAAGAAGCTGATCAACCGGCCTGATATTCCGCGCGGCGTATACATGTTTGGCGGGGTGGGGCGGGGCAAGAGCTTTCTGATGGATTGCTTTTTTGGCGCGGTCCCTCTCAAGCGCAAGACGCGGCTTCACTTTCATGAGTTCATGCGCGAAGTGCACCGTGAACTGGCAGGCCTTCAAGGCACGGTAAATCCGCTGGATGAACTGGCCAAACGCATTGCCCGCAAATACCGCCTGATTTGTTTTGATGAATTTCATGTCGCCGACATCACGGACGCCATGATTCTTCACCGGCTGCTGGCCGCGCTGTTTGACAACGGCGTAGGCTTTGTCACCACGTCCAACTTCAAGCCCGATGATTTGTATCCCAACGGCCTGCACCGGGACCGAATCCTTCCCGCCATCGCCTTGTTGAACGAAAAGCTTGAAGTCATCAATGTTGACAATGGCACGGACTACCGTCGTCGTACGCTGGAACAAATCCAGCTGTACCACGTGCCGCTGGGCGCCGCAGCTGATGCCGCCATGCGTGATGCCTTCGAGCGCCTGGCGGAAACGCAGGATGAAGAGCCTGTGTTGCACATCGAGGCCCGTGAAATCCATGCTCGCCGCAAGGCGGGCGGCCTGGTGTGGTTTGATTTCAAGACCTTGTGCGGTGGCCCTCGCTCTCAAAACGATTACCTTGAAATTGCGACGCAGTTCCACACGGTGTTATTGAGTGACGTGCCCCATATGCCGGTACGCATGGCCTCCGAGGCTCGCCGTTTTACGTGGCTGGTGGACGTGCTTTATGACCGTCGTGTCAAGCTGATTATGTCGGCTGCTGTGTCCGCTGAGTTGCTCTACACCGAGGGGCCGTTGGCCCATGAATTTCCACGAACGGTTTCAAGGCTTAACGAAATGCAGTCCAGTGAGTTCCTGGCGCTGGAGCGCCGTGTCGTGGACACCCGATTGACATGAAGCCAACCCTCTTTTTTGCTGCCGTAATGGTGGGTGCCGCCTCGGCTTGGGCGCAAGTGGTGCCCGCTGGTTCGGACAGACAAAGCTCCACCCTGCAAGATATGGAGGCGCAGAGAAATAGTATTCAGTCAGCAAGGGCACGTGAAGAGGCCGCATTTGCGCAGGCCGAGGTCGAGTGCTATCAATGGTTTGCCGTGACGGATTGTTTGAATGACATTCGCAAGCATCGGCGGACCACTCTTGACGCCCTTCGTCGCCAGGAAGTAATGCTGAATGACCTGGAGCGCAAACGCAAGGCTCAAGAGCAGATCGAGCAAATCAGGCAAAAATCTGCGACTCAATAAACGTGGCGGAACGCCCTTGCGACCTGGCTAGGTGCCGAGTTGCTCCAGTTTCACAATCACCAGCGACAGGTTGTCTCCACCGCCATGGCTGCGTGACCTGGCTTTTTCTATCAGAAATTCGGTGGCCTCACGTGCCGAGAGACTCGATAGCACGGACCCAATCTCCGCTGTATTGAAGTAGTGCCAAACCCCGTCGCTACAGGCCATCAGAACGTCGCCGACTCGAAGTTTCGGGATGAAGTGGACGTCGATTGAAGGATCGTTCTCGGTCCCCAGACATCCCATGAGAATGTTGGACTGGGGATGAACAATGGCTTGTTCCTCCGTTATTTCTCCCCGGTCTACCAGTGCCTGCACATAGGAGTGATCCAGCGTTCTCTTGACTAACTGATTACCGTGGTAATGGTAAATGCGTGAGTCGCCGGCATGCGCCCAGTAGCAATCGCCGCCGGGGTTGATCAGGAAAGCCGCGACCGTGCTGTGCGGTTCTTCCTCGGACGAAATTGCCGTCAATTTGATGACGGTGTGAGCCTCGTTGATCACTTGCTTCAGTGTGGCCGCTGCGTCGTCTGTCTCTGGCGAGTACCGCTCGAACAGTTGTTGCGCTGTCATCATGACTTGGTCCGATGCCTTGCGCCCGCCACTTCGACCGCCCATGCCGTCCGCCAGGATGGCAAGCACGCAGCCACTGACCCGCGCATGGCTCAGCAAGATGACCTGGTCCTGCTGGTAGTCACGGTCACCCTTGTGGATGCCCGTTGATGCGGTGAGTCGAAAGCCTTTGGACATGTGGTACTGCTAAAAAGATATCACCCCGGTGATTGGTTTTTTGAGTTGTATTATCAAGGTAACTGGCGGCTTCACCTGACCCAATTTCCACGGGTTTTCATTTCGGATTTACTTGGACTCTAACCTGCATTCACCTCAACGGCGGCTGATCGAGTTGCGTATGGAACACGGCGATCTTGACGCAATGATTGACCGCGCCAGCGATCAAAGCCCCCTGGATGAATTGTTGATGCGCCGGCTGAAAAAGCGCCGCCTGGGTTTGCGCGACGAGATGGCTCGTATTGAGCGTTTTATATCGCCAGACCAGCCTGCCTGAAGAATGAGTTTGCAGGACCTTGTCCGCGAGACCTTTGCGCCCGAAGGCTTGCTCTCACGCACCGTCGAGGCATTCACGCCACGCGAGGGCCAAACGGCCATGGCCGTGGCTGTGGCCCGCACCATTGATGACGGTGGCGTGCTGGTGGTCGAGGCGGGAACCGGCATCGGGAAGACTTTTTCCTATCTGGTCCCGGTCTTGCTGAGTGGCGAACGTGCGCTCATCTCCACCGCCACCAAGACATTGCAGGATCAATTGTTTGGCCGGGATTTGCCGCACTTGATCGACGCGTTGGGTGTGCCGGTGCGTTTGGCCTTGCTCAAGGGGCGAAGCAGTTACCTTTGTTTGCATCGATTGGAGACGGCCCGCCACAACGATCGTTTTTCTGACTCGATTTCATTGCGAACGCTGGCCAAAGTGGAGCAATGGGCGCAGGTGACCCATGCGGGGGACCTGGCAGAATTGCCCGGCCTGGATGAGCGTTCGCCCGTGATTCCCTTGGTTACGTCGTCTCGCGATAACTGTCTGGGATCGCAATGCCCGAAAATTCGCCTCTGTCATGTCAACCTGGCGCGAAGAGAAGCCTTGGCAGCCGATGTGGTGGTCATCAATCACCATCTTTTTTTTGCGGATCTGGCGGTGCGCGAGTCTGGCATGGCAGAGCTGTTGCCCACCGTGCAATCGATCGTCTTCGACGAAGCGCATCAACTCAACGAAACGGGCGTCCAGTTTCTGGGCAAACAATTGACCACGGGGCAGCTGCTCGATTTTGGGCGTGACCTGCTCACGCAGGGGTTGCAACATGCGCGCGGATTGGCAGATTGGCAACAACTGGCGTTTGATACCGAGTGCGCTGCGCGGGATCTGCGTCTGGTGGTGGGCAAGCAGGCTCCCGGTGCCAAATTGCGCTGGGTCGATACGGCGCCGGAACGCGTGGATGTTGTGCAATGGACGGAGTCGCTGAACGCACTGCACGCGGCTTGCTCACGCGCTAGTGTTGCGTTGTTGACGGTGAGCGAGATTGCGCCCGAGTTTGTCCGGCTAAACGAACGGGTGACCGAATTTGCTGCGCGGATTGAGTCGTTTTTCAGTCCTGCGGGTGATGATGCAGTGCGATGGCTTGATGTTGGAACCCAACTCAAACTGGTTCACGCCCCGCTCGATATTGCAGACGCACTTCAGCGCAAGCTGCTCGCACCCATGGCGGTCGAGGGCTCCCGGAAGTCCTTGATTTTCACGTCGGCAACGCTGGGTCATGACGCCAAGTTGAGTTGGTTTACGGAGCGATGTGGCCTGAGTGGCGCCGAAGTATTGAAAGTTGGCAGTCCGTTTGACTACGCCACACAAGCATCTTTGTACATTCCATCGAGTTTCCCCAAGCCCAATGACCCGGACCACAGCAGACAGGTGGCATCTTTAGTTGCCCAAGCGGCCACGGTCATTGGCGGGCGCACCCTGGTGCTGACGACTACGCTGCGTGCTTTGCAGGCAGTCAGCGAAGCCCTTCAATTGCATTTCAGACATTCCATGGCGTTTGAGATACTGGTTCAGGGCCAGCAAACAAAACGGGAGCTTTTGGAGCGATTCCGGCGAGGCAGTCAAACGGGGCAGGCTGGCTGCATTCTGGTGGCCTCTGCGTCCTTTTGGGAGGGGGTTGATGTGCCGGGAGATGCCTTGCAAATGGTCGTCATTGACAAGCTGCCTTTTCCGCCTCCGGGTGATCCCGTCGTGGACGCGCGCTCCAAAATGCTTGAAGCCACGGGCCGTAGTGTCTTCAATAGTTACTTTATGCCCGAAGCGGCTATTGCGCTTCGGCAAGGGGCGGGGCGATTGATCAGGCGGGAATCGGATCGTGGGGTTCTGGTCGTGTGTGATACACGCCTCGCTGCCATGGGCTACGGAAAGCGCTTGCTGGCTTCCTTGCCCCCCATGAAAAAAATCAGCTCGGAAAACGAGCTGATGGAGACTTTGAACCTGCTTACCAGACCTTCCACCAAGGATCTGAACTACCCTTGAACCCGCGGCTCAAGTACTCGGATTGAGGGTAGTTCTTTTCCAGAACGCGTTTTGCATCGTCACGCAACGGGGCAATGCCCAAAGCATCATAAGACTTGAAGATGATGAAAAGAGCCTCTTCCACCGCTGGCACGCCCGGATAGTCGGAGACAGCGATTTGCGCCCTGTTAATAGACGCCACAAAAGCGCCGCGCGCAAAATAGTAGCGCGCAACGTGCACTTCGTACTGAGCCAGAGAGTTCACGATGTAGGTCATGCGCAGACCCGCATCCGGCGCGTAGCGGGAAGTTGGAAATCGTGCAACCAATTCCTTGAATGACTCAAACGACTCTTTAGCGGCTTTTTGATCTCGTTCCGCCAAATCCTGTCGGGTGACGGCCGAGAACAAGCCCAGATCGTCATTGAAGTTGATGATGCCCTTCAGATACAACGCGTAGTCAAGCGCCGGACTGGCAGGGTGAAGTTTCATGAATCGATCCAACGTTGCCAGTGCCTGTGCCGCTTCCCCGGATTTGTAGTGGGCGTAGGCTTTGTCGAGTTGGGCCTGCTGGGCGAGAGGCGTTCCGGCGGCGCGGCCTTCCAGTTTTTCATAGAGCGACACAGCCTTGTCGTAGCCCCCGGAATTCATTTCATCTTTTGCTTCTGCGTAGATCTTGTTAGGGCTCCAGGATGCCGTCTTATCCTCGGGGACTGACGAGCACCCTGTCAACAGCAATGCTGCACCTGTCAGCGACCAGGCGCAGACAACCGATAATTTGGCTCGAAACATGAGGTAAAACTTTCTTGAAAAATTCCGAGTTGATTATATCGAGCGGGCTCGACGGCGAAGACTCCGACGACCGTGGCGATACAGGGCCAGACACAGAACTGCGGCATTTGGTGTTTGGCGAGGCTCAGCACGGGCAGCGTCTGGACCGCGCTTTGGTTGAGCTTGTGCCAGAGTTCTCGCGAAGTTACCTTCAGCAGTTGATCGATCTGGACGGCGTCCGGATCAATGGTGCGGTCGTTCGCAAGCCGTCTACCCGTGTCAAGGCCTCCGATTCGGGTGTCATTGAGTTGCGGCCGACACCTCAAAGCCAGGCTTTCAAGCCTGAATTGATGTCGCTCAATCTGGTTTACGAAGATGAACACTTGATGGTGATCAACAAACCTGCCGGTCTGGTTGTCCATCCTGCGCCGGGCAACTGGAGTGGCACGCTGTTGAACGGTTTGTTGGCCCACGATCCACAAGCCTCAAATTTGCCACGCGCTGGTATCGTTCATCGGCTGGACAAAGATACCAGTGGTTTAATGGTTGTTGCGAGAACGCGTCCAGTGATGGATGCACTTATCAAAGCCATTGCGGCAAGGGAGGTTGGCCGACAGTATGTGGCGTTGGCCCATCGTCCGTGGGTAGGTAACCGCGCTAGAGAGGTCAATGCCCCCATTGGTCGAGATCCACGCAATCGTTTGAGAATGGCGGTGGTTGACATGGCGAAGCACCCCGGTAAATTGGCTCGGACTGATATTCAGCTGCTTCAAGGGTGTGATCAGGGAAGCCTGGTGCGGTGTACCTTGCACACGGGGCGGACCCACCAAATTCGGGTCCATATGGCCTCCATCGGCCATCCATTGGTGTCAGATGAACTTTATGGCGGTACGCTGGCAGGGGGGCTTCTCAGGCAGGCGCTGCACGCGTGTCGCCTTGCTTTTTCGCATCCAGTTACGCAAGAATCATTGGTTTTCCAGTCGTTGCCACCGGATGATCTGGCCGCTGCCATGAAAGAATGGGGCCTAAGTTACAATGGGGCTTAGCGGTTTTATAAACCAGCACCTGGCAAGCATTTGCCGGGACGCGCTGCGGATTCATCAATCTGCCCTTGGAGCGCCATGAATCTGAATGATTTTGCACCTTGACGGTGTCTTTCCCGGAATTGCCAGACTATGAATACGGCGGATGCCAAGCGCGTACTAGAAACCGCCTTGATTTGCTCCCAGCAGCCTTTGCAGCTGCGCGAGATGCGTGCTTTATTTGACGAAGGCTTGGGCTTGGACACGTTGAAGGTGTTGTTGCAGGAGTTGCAGCAGGATTGGGCTCAGCGAGGTGTCGAGTTGGTTAGCGTGGCAACCGGATGGCGTTTTCAAAGTCGCCCGGAAATGAGAGAGTATCTTGACCGGCTGCATCCAGAAAAACCACCGCGCTACACCCGGGCAACTCTGGAAACGCTCGCGATCATTGCCTATAGGCAGCCCGTGACTCGAGGTGATATTGAGGATATTCGTGGTGTGACCGTCAACTCTTTGCTGCTCAAGCAGCTTGAGGATCGGGGCTGGGTTGAGGTCATTGGCCACCGGGAGGCCATTGGCCGCCCGGCGCTGTTTGCCACGACCAAGCATTTTTTGGATGATCTGGGGCTCGAGTCACTGGATCAATTGCCTTTGCTGGACTCTCCGGCGCAGCGAGCGGGCTTCATGGAAGCGCTTGGCGCCGATGATTCCGTATTGCAGCCAGAGCTGGACATTTCATCCGCTGTAGTGCCGCAGTCACCAAGTGACGAAGCCACAGCCAGCGCTGCCACAACTGACAACGGCAGTTCTGGCGGCGATTTATTTTTCTTGACGGGGATTCAACCATGACCGAACACAATGCCGACAACTCGGATGAAACAACAACAGCCGCACTTCAGTCCGTTGATGGCGCGCTGGGCGCGGGCTCTGACCCGGTTGTTCAGGCTGCGGATGGGGTGTCCTCAGATCCCGGCCAGGCACTTCCTTTGTCTGAGCCGGTGGGCTCCAAAGTGCTCACGTCTGGCGTTGCAGGCAATCGTTTCGAAGATGTGATCTCCGGTCAATTCGACGCAGATGAAGAGGTCGTTGATTTGGTGCCATCCAAGCGGGTGTTGGCGCCGTTGGCTGAAACTCCCAAGTTGCACAAGGTTTTGGCGCAGGCCGGCATGGGTTCCCGGCTTGAGATGGAGCAGTTGATCATGGAAGGCCGGATCACGGTCAATAATGAGCCTGCTCACATTGGACAGCGCGTGCAGTTTGGAGACCACGTCAAGGTCAATGGAAAACCCATTCGATTTCGGATTGAGGCGCCACCGGCACGTGTCATTGCTTACCACAAGCCTGTTGGAGAAGTCGTCACCCATGACGACCCACAAAACCGCCCAACGGTGTTTCGTCGTCTGCCCAAACTTTACCAGGGCAAGTGGCAATCTGTTGGCCGTCTTGATTTGAATACCGAGGGACTGCTGCTTTTCACAAGCTCAGGTGAGTTGGCCAACAATTTGATGCACCCCCGTTTTGGCTTGGAGCGTGAGTACGCTGTTCGAGTGCTCGGCGCGCTCAACAAGGAAGAGAAGAAAAGGCTGCTGGAAGGCGTCAAGCTTGACGACGGGATGGCTCAATTCGGTTCAATCGAAGAAGGCGGCGGTGAAGGATCCAATTGTTGGTACCGCGTCACGATTTCGGAAGGTCGTAACCGGGAGGTCCGGCGGATGTTTGAGGCGGTTGGACATGCAGTGAGTCGCCTGATTCGAATTCGTTATGGCGCCATGGTTCTGCCGCGCGGTCTCAAACGTGGCGCCTGGATGGAGTTGGATGAGGGTGATATCAAGTCATTGATGAAGGTTGTTGGTGTCCGCGTACCTCGTGCCGAAGGCGATGAGGCCGGGCCTGTCGGCGCCGAACGCCCGCGGCGAGAGGGCGCAAGCCAGGATCCAGGGGCGAGGAATAAACGTGGTGGCAGTGTGCGCGGAAGCGGTCCGCGGAGCTCTGGTACTGGCCAGCGTAGCATTCCCCCTGGTGCCAATAAAGACGGATCTCAAGGTTTCTCAACGGGTCAGGCGCGCAAGGCTCGGCCCGGCTCAGGTGACCGCGATGTTGGTGCAAGTCAGCCTGATCCGATGAAGACTGCTTTTGGCTACATCGGCGCTGACAGTTTCACTCGCCAGAGGCAGGATCAAGGGCAGCGTCGTGGCAGTGGATCCGGTGGCACCGGCGGTGGCCAGCGTCGGCGCGGCCGTTGATCATTGCGATAAAGTGTAAATTCGCGTGTGCATTGCCCGTGGTCTCCATTCCATTGAGTATTTCGTGGGTAGTGTGCTCAGGTTAAAATAGAAAGCTTTGCCGAGTGGGCAAAATTCAAAATCAAGTTCAGGAAACATCATGACTATCGAACGTACTCTCTCCATTATCAAACCCGACGCCGTTGCAAAAAACGTGATCGGTCAAATCTATGCGCGTTTCGAAGCCGCAGGACTTAAAGTTATTGCGTCCAAAATGGTTCGTTTGTCGCGTGGCGAGGCAGAGGCTTTTTATGCGGCGCACAAAGAGCGCGGCTTCTTCAAGGATTTGGTCGACTTCATGGTCTCCGGTCCCGTCATGATTCAAGCACTGGAAGGCGAAAACGCCGTTTTGAAGCATCGTGATCTGATGGGTGCCACTGATCCGAAGAAAGCAGCTCCTGGAACCATTCGTGCTGACTTTGCTGACAGCATTGATGCAAACGCTGTGCACGGTTCCGACGCTGTTGAGGCTGCCGCTGTTGAGGTGGCTTTCTTCTTCGCCGGCATGAACGTCTATTCACGTTAAGTAACGTAATGACGGTCAACCTGCTCGATTACGACCTCGAGGGCTTGGCCGTTTTTTGTGAGCGGCTGGGCGAAAAACGCTTTCGAGCCGTTCAACTTTTTCGCTGGATTCATCAAAAAGGCGCCTCCAATTTTGATGACATGAGTGATCTTGCGAAGTCTTTGCGGGAGAAGCTCAAGGGGGTTGCTCATGTGAAGGCATTGAATGTCATTTCACAGCATATGTCGGCAGATGGAACCATTAAGTGGTTGTTTGATGTGGGCGGTGGTGATGCGGTGGAGGCTGTATTTATTCCCGAGGATGATCGAGGTACCTTGTGCATCTCATCTCAGGCCGGTTGTGCCGTGGGATGCCGCTTTTGCTCCACAGGACATCAAGGATTTAGTCGGAATTTGAAAACTGGCGAGATCGTCGCCCAGTTGTGGTTTGCCGAGCATTTCTTGCGTCGTCATTTGAAGCGCGATGATCGTGTGATCTCCAACGTTGTCATGATGGGGATGGGTGAGCCGCTGCAAAATTATTCGGAATTGGTGCCGGGTCTGCGCGTCATGCTGGATGACCATGGGTACGGTTTGTCGCGTCGACGTGTGACAGTTTCGACCTCAGGTGTTGTTCCGATGATGGATCGTCTTTCGCAAGACTGTCCGGTTGCACTTGCTGTGTCATTGCATGCCCCTGTTGACGCTTTGCGTGACAATTTGGTGCCACTGAATAAAAAATATCCGATTCAGGAATTACTTGAAGCCTGCAATCGTTACCTGGCGTTTGCTCCTCGTGACTTTATAACGTTTGAGTATTGCATGCTCGATGGTGTCAATGATCAGACCGAGCATGCCCATCAATTGGTGGCGTTGGTGCGTGCTCATTCCACTGGTGGCGTCTGGTGTAAGTTCAACCTGATTCCATTCAATCCTTTCCCTGCTTCTGGTTTGCTTCGATCGGCTCCGGAGCAGGTCAAGGTGTTTGCCAAGATATTGAGTGACGCGGGCATTGTGACTACCATTCGCAAAACTCGCGGCGATGATATTGATGCTGCATGCGGGCAGTTGGCGGGTGATGTCAAAGATCGAACCGGTATCAATGACCGCATTGCGCGGCAGCGCACCATCATGCTGAGGCCTGTTGCAAGTGTCTCCTCGGAAACGAAGGAATCATGAATATGCATTTATCTGGCCTTTTGCATTGCAAGTCGTTCTGGTTGAGTGCTTGCCTCTTGTTTGTTGGATTCGGTGGTTTACAGGGCTGTGCGTCAAAATCGGACGGGGTGGGCCCTATGGGCAGTCAATCAGAAATCGTCACCGAGTCGGACGAGCCGGATGCCCGAAAGCGTGCTCGTATTCGGCTGGAGCTGGCCGTTGGCTATTTTGAGCAGGGTCAGACCACCATTGCGTTGGACGAGTTGAAGCAGTCGATAGCGGCTGATCCAAATTATGGAGAAAGCTACAACCTGCGTGGTTTGATCTACATGCGCCTCAACGACTTTAGATTTGCTGAAGAGAGCTTCAAACGAGCCTTGATCATCAATCCACGCGACTCGAATGTTATGCACAACCTGGGTTGGTTGATGTGTCAGCAAGCCAGGTACCCTGAATCCCTGCAGGTTTTCTTTCAGGCGCTTGCCAATCCTTTGTATGGCGAGCGTGCTAAAACCCTCAGAGCGCAAGGTTTGTGCGAGATGCGGGCGGGCCTTCGAGCGGAGTCTGAAAAGAGCTTGTTGCGATCCTACGAGCTTGACGCTGGCAATCCCGTGACGGCCTACAACTTGGCGACGCTTCTGTTGCAGCGCGGTGATTTCGTTCGGGCCCAGTTCTACGTGAGGCGGTTGAACAATGGTGAATTGGCAAATGCCGAGTCACTGTGGCTGGGTATCAAAGTGGAGCGAAAAATGCAGAATCGGGATGCATTGATGCAGCTGGCAGGGCAATTGGAAAAGAGATATCCGCAATCACGTGAAGCTGCAGCCTACCAGCGAGGTGCTTTTGATGAGTGAGAGTGTTGTGTCAAGTTCTGAGAGTCCGGCAGTGGCACCGGGCGCCCTTTTGCAAATTTCTGGCGGAACAATGTTGCGCCAAGCGCGTGAAGCTGCTGGCTTACACATCGCTGCGCTTGCCGTGTCACTCAAAGTGCCTGTCAAAAAGCTTGAGGCGCTGGAGGCGGATCAACTCGATCTGTTACCCGATATTGTTTTTGTTCGTGCGCTTGCGGCTAGTGTTTGTCGAGTTCTTAAGGTCGATTCAGCGCCCATTTTGGAACGGTTGCCGCATACGATTGGGCCTCGTTTGAAAACCGATGAGACTGGAATCAATACGCCGTTTCGTACAGCAGGGCATACCACTGGATTTGCTCTGCGAGAGCAGCTGACCAAGCCGTTTTCGTTGGCTGTTTTAATTCTATTGATTGGTGCGTTGATTCTCGTTTTTGCCCCTTTTCCGCACAAACCAGATGTCGCCAAAGTAGCTGATTTGAATAGCCCTGCTGTGAGTACTGCTCGGCTATCGCCTCTGGTGGCTCAATCGGGTGCCGAGTTTGTTCAGCAAGGTCCTTCTGTTCTCGTTGGTTCGGTTGAGCCAGTGATTCCTCCGCCTGTTGCATCGCGACCGACCGAGTCTTTGAATATTGGAACAGGAAACACACAGTTGCCCGTGGTCAATGCTGCCGCGGGTGCGTCAAAAAACTTGGTAGTTTTCAAGGCGCACGGTGTTTCTTGGGTTGAAGTAGTTGATGCAAGTGGTACGGTACAACTTAGAAAGACGATGGCGGATGGCGAGACACTGGAGGCCTCGGGGGCTCTGCCGCTGGCGGTTGTCGTTGGGCGGGTAGACACCATTGAAGTTCAGGTTCGCGGCCAAGTGATGGATTTAAAACAATTAGCAAAAGAAAATGTTGCTCGATTTGAGGTGCGGTAATGGAGTTGTTTTCACAAATTGAATCTGCAAGGCCCAAGTCCCGCCATTCACGTCAGGCACGTGTGGCGTGGGGTAGCAGGATCGTCACGGTGGGTGGGGATGCACCCGTGCGTATCCAGTCCATGACCAACACTGACACGGTTGACGTCATTGGCACGGCTATTCAGGTCAAAGAATTGGCGTTGGCGGGGTCTGAAATGGTCCGGCTCACCGTGAACACGCCTGAGGCCGCGCAAGCTATTCCGTATGTTCGAGAGCAGCTTGATCGCATGGGTATTGATGTTCCGTTGATTGGCGATTTTCATTACAACGGGCACAGATTACTCACTGATTTTCCGGCTTGTGCCCAGGCTTTGTCCAAATACCGGATCAATCCGGGCAATGTCGGCAAAGGCGATAAGCGAGACAAGCAGTTTGGTTTGATGATTGATGCCGCAATGCGATGGGATAAGCCGGTCCGCATCGGGGTCAATTGGGGCAGTCTGGATCAAGACCTGCTTGCCATCTTGATGGACGAGAACAGTCGCCGCGCGACGCCGTCAGATGCCAAACCGATCATGTACGAAGCCCTTATTACATCTGCCATTGAATCGGCAAGCCGAGCTGTAGAGATGGGTATGAGCGCAAGTCAGATTATTTTGTCCTGCAAGGTCAGTGGTGTTCAGGATCTTGTTTCCGTGTACCGGGAGTTGGCCAAGCGCTGTGATTTTCCTTTGCATCTTGGTTTGACAGAAGCGGGTATGGGCACCAAGGGTGCTGTTGCCTCCGCGACGGCGCTGTCGATTTTGTTGCAGGAAGGCATTGGCGACACGATTCGCGTTTCGCTGACACCTCAACCGGGTGAGGCCAGGACTCAAGAGGTCGTGATTGCCTGTGAGATCTTGCAGGCTTTAGAGCTTCGTTCATTTGTGCCCAGCGTCACGGCTTGCCCTGGTTGTGGCCGAACAACCAGTTCCACCTTCCAGGAGCTGACTAAGCAGATCGAGGATTTCCTGCGATCACAAATGCCTGTTTGGCGTGACAAGTATCCAGGTGTTGAGAAGCTCAAAGTCGCCGTCATGGGGTGCATTGTTAACGGCCCTGGAGAAAGTAAACATGCTGATATAGGCATCAGCTTGCCAGGAACAGGCGAAGCCCCTGCTGCGCCTGTTTTCATTGATGGCGAAAAGCGTTTGACTTTGCGTGGCGACACCATTGCGCAAGAGTTCCAGAAGATTGTCGAAAACTATATTGAAGATCGGTTTGGGGCTGCGAAAGCCACAATTTCCGTCTGAACAAGCAAATGAGTGAAAAGAACACTGTTGTCAAGTTGGGAAAGCTGACTGGCGTTAAGGGCATGAATGATGTTTTGCCACCAGAGTCCGCGGCAGTCGAGTGGCTAGAGGGAAAAGTGCGTTCGTTGATGGGGCGCTATGCCTACAAAAATATCCGGACGCCGATCGTCGAACGTACGCCGTTGTTCGTTCGCGGGCTGGGGGAGGTCACAGATATTGTTGAAAAGGAAATGTATTCCTTTGAAGATCGTTTGAATGGCGACCCGCTCACACTGAGACCGGAGTGCACGGCCGGAGTGGTCCGGGCGGTTGTAGAGCACTCCATGCTTTATGACGGTGGGAAGCGTTTGTATTACATCGGTCCTATGTTCCGGCATGAAAGGCCCCAGCGGGGGCGTTATCGCCAGTTTGACCAGATTGGCGCGGAGGCATTGGGGTTTTCGGGTGCAGAAGTTGACGCAGAATTGATCTTGCTCGCTGTCGCACTTTGGAAAGACCTAGGTTTGGCCGACGTACGGCTTGAGCTCAACAGCTTGGGGCAGCCAGAAGAGCGTTCAAAGCATCGGCAGGCATTGATTTCCCATTTTGAACAGCATCTCGATGTGCTTGATGAAGATGCCAAGCGACGCCTGTATAGCAATCCGCTCAGAATTCTCGACTCCAAGAACCCTGCGATGCAATCTGTGGTCGAGTCAGCACCGCGACCGATCGATTATTTGGGTGAGGCCTCACTCGCTCATTTCAACGCACTCAAGTCCATATTGGACGCCAATGGTGTGTCGTATATGGTCAATCCCCGATTGGTTCGGGGAATGGACTACTACAACCTTACTGTGTTCGAATTTACGACTGATCGACTCGGCTCCCAGGGAACAGTTTGCGCGGGTGGTCGGTACGACTATCTGGTTGAACAACTGGGTGGTAAACCTGCTCCAGCTGTTGGATGGGCGCTTGGTGTTGACCGTGTGCTCGAATTGGTCCGGGAGCAAGGTTTGGCCTCAGTAGAGGCTGACCTTGACGCTTACGCCATTGTCACTGATGTCGCAGCGCTGCCGACTGTGTTGCAAGCGCTTCAAGCCCTGAGGGCTGAAGGCGTCAGCGTGCAAATGCATACCAGCGGCGGCGAAGGCATGGGTAGCATGAAATCGCAATTCAAGCGAGCTGATGGCAGTCGGGCACGCTTTGCGCTGGTATTTGGTGCGGATGAAATCTCGCAAAATGTGGTAACGGTCAAATCGCTGCGTGATGGTAGCGGGGAGCAGGTTACCCAATCACTCTCGAACATCGTCGAGTGGGCCGCCACCCTACAATTGCGCACTTAACTGAACATACTCATGGCAAATCATTTAGATCTAGAAGAACAAGAGCAACTCGACCAGCTCAAGCATTTTTGGAAGCAATACGGGAACTGGATAACTTGGGCGTTGATTCTGGTGTTGGGCGCATTTGCCAGCTGGAATTTCTACCATTACTATCAGCGAAACCAGTCTCAGCAGGCTGCTACGTTGTTTGATGAAGTTGAGCGCGTCGTGAAAGCTGGTGATGCCGCCAAAATCGATCGCGTCTTTGCCGATATGAAAGACCGTTTCGCCTCCACCGTGTACGCTCATCAAGCTGGCCTGCTGGTTGCGCAACAGAGTTTTAAAACCGGAAACCTTGATGCCGCCAAAGCAGCGCTGGTGTGGGTGGCTGAGAAGTCATCAGATCCAGGCTACCAAGCCATTGCGAAGCTCCGTTTGGCAGGCGTCTTGATGGAGTCCAAGGCTTTTGATGAGGCTATGAAACAATTGGATGGAGCTTTCCCATCGACTTTTTTGCCACTTGTTGCAGATAGAAGAGGTGACCTGTTCTTGCTTCAGCAAAAGAAACAAGAAGCCATTGTGGAATACCTGAAAGCGTTCAAAGGTTTCGAAGAGCGTGTTGAGTATCGACGTCTGGTTGAAGTCAAACTGAATTCATTGGGTATTGATCCTCAGCCGAGTGCGACTGTTGCCAACACAATCGCTCAAGCCGTTGGGGACGCGCCTGCTGCCACCCCAACAGTTCAAGAGGTCAAGAAGTGAAGATAAATATGAGTCTAGGGCGAGTGTTCAAGCGAGTCATTGCCGGTCTTCTGTTGTTGGCTCTTGTCAGCAGTTGCTCAAGTACGCCTGAAAAGCCCAAGCCAGCAGATTTGGCCCCAAACGCCGGTCTGCTGGGTGTTCGGTTGGCCTGGTCCGCCAAAGTTGGCTCGATTGCGTTCCCTCTGGATGTAAAAGTCAATGGAAGCACTGTCCAGGTGGCCAGTTCTGAAGGTGTCATCGCCTCATTTGACGTCCAGACCGGTGCCGAGTTGTGGCGCACCAATGTTGGAGGCCCAATTGCTGCAGGGGTAGGCAGTGATGGTGAATGGTCTGCGGTGGTAACTTACTCCAATGACCTGGTCGTGCTGAATGCAGGACGGGAAATTTGGCGTCAAAAAATGTTGGCACAGGTTTTTACTGCCCCATTGGTTGCTGGCGGGCGTGTTTTTGTCCTGTCGGCTGATCGTTCTGTAACCGCGTTTGATGGTGGTTCAGGTCGCAAGCTCTGGACTCAGCAGAGACCTGGCGAGTCATTGGTTCTGAGGCAGGCCGGTGTGCTGTTAGCGGTAAACGAAACTGTGGTGACCGGCTTGTCCGGGCGCCTTGTTGGATTGAATCCATCCAATGGTGCAATCCGTTGGGATGCTCCCATTGCAGCGCCACGTGGAACCAACGACATTGAACGCCTTGTTGATTTGGTAGGTAGAGTCAGCCGTCAGGGTGATGTGGTCTGTGCTCGTGCTTTTCAGGCCTCTGTGGGTTGTGTTGACACCGCTCGCGGCAATGTGTTGTGGACAAAACCTGCGGTGGGGTTTGTTGGGGTTCACGGCGACGAAAAATATGTTTTTGGTGTTGAGATTGACTCCAAAATCATCGCTTGGTCGCGGTCCGATGGTCAGCAAGCCTGGGTGTCCGAGCGCCTCCGCTATCGGACCTTAACCGCCCCCTTGGTGGTTGGGCGTTCAATTGCCGTGGGTGATGAGGGTGGCATTGTTCATTTGCTTTCGCGCGATGACGGTTCGGCACTCACACGGGTGTCGACCGATGGTTCAGCTATTGTTACCGGGCCGGTTTTGGCTGCTGGAACGCTGGTAGTTGTCACCCGCAATGGTGGCATTTTCGGCTTCAGGCCAGAGTAAGTGTTGGATTGCAATTTATGAAACCAGTTTTGGCCCTTGTAGGCCGTCCAAATGTCGGCAAATCGACGCTATTTAATCGGCTCACAAAATCACGTGATGCCATCGTGGCCGATTTTGCGGGCTTGACCCGTGATCGGCATTACGGCAATGGCAAGCAGGGAAAGCACGAATACATCGTCATTGACACCGGTGGGTTCGAGCCCGATGCCGAAAGCGGTATTTTTAAGGAAATGGCGAAGCAGACCCGTCAGGCTGTAGCAGAGGCCGATGTCGTGATTTTTGTGGTGGATGCACGTGAAGGCATTTCAGCGCAGGATTATGAGATTGGCAAGTATTTGCGGCGTCTTGGCAAACCCTGTTTGCTGGCTGCCAACAAGGCGGAAGGCTTGACCGCTAGCGGGAAACTGGTGGAGTTCTTTGAGTTGGGTTTGGGTGAGGTTCATGCCATTTCTGCCGCTCATGGACAGGGCATTCATACCTTGGTGGAGCTGGCGCTAGCGCCCCTTAATCTGGCTGATCCTGATGAGGACGATGGTGAGCGCGAACCTGGTGTCATCAAGTTGGCGGTTGCTGGCCGTCCGAATGTCGGCAAGTCGACGCTGATCAATACTTGGCTGGGCGAGGAGCGCTTGGTCGCTTTTGATTTGCCAGGTACCACCCGCGATGCTATTTCTGTTCCTTTCGAGCGCAATGGTCAGAAATTTGAGTTGGTTGATACGGCTGGCCTGCGACGAAGAGGAAAGATTTTTGAAGCGATTGAAAAGTTTTCAGTCGTTAAGACCTTGCAGGCCATCGAATCCTCCAACGTTGTCTTGCTGCTAATTGATGCGACACAGGGTGTGACGGACCAAGATGCTCACATTGCGGGCTATATCCTCGAGAATGGCCGAGCTGTGGTATTGGCTGTCAATAAATGGGATGCCATTGATGAGTACCAACGAGAACTGGTGAAGCGATCAATTGAAACCCGTTTGCCATTTTTGAAGTTTGCAGCGATGCACCTGATATCTGCAACCAAACGGCAGGGCCTGGGTCCGTTGTGGGGTTCTATTGCACAAGCGTATAAGGCGGCCAACTGCAAGATGTCGACGCCGGTGTTGACTCGCTTGTTGCTTGAGGCAGTCCAATTTCAAAGCCCCAAACGTTCTGGCATGTTCCGTCCCAAGTTGCGCTACGCTCACCAGGGTGGAATGAATCCTCCTGTTATCGTCATTCACGGGAATTCTCTGGAACACGTGACTGATGCCTATAAGCGCTTTCTGGAAGGGCGCTTTCGGAAGGAGTTCGATCTGGTGGGGACGCCTATGCGAATCGAGATGAAGATGTCGACCAATCCCTACGCGGACAAGGACTCTTCCCGGTAAAAGTACTTGTCGAGGTTCACCGCAATCGTCTGACGGGTTAGAGTCCTTGGCGCATGGAAAAGGCAGTCTGCTGTGTTATCGTTGATACTTGTTTAATTTCAGAACACGGAGAATATCGTGAGCAATAAAGGCCAACTACTTCAGGACCCATTTCTCAACGCATTGCGTCGGGAACATGTTCCGGTCTCCATCTACCTGGTCAATGGTATCAAGCTGCAAGGCCAGATTGAGTCCTTTGATCAGTATGTCGTATTGCTTCGCAACACCGTGACCCAGATGGTCTACAAGCATGCTATTTCGACTATTGTGCCTGGGCGCGCTGTGAGTTTTGCAACCGGCGAGGGTGACCAGCCTGCCGCCGCCTGATCGTCAGTTTGCGCCGACTATTCTGGTCGGCGTAGATTTTGGACTTCCCAATTTCGACAGTGAACTCGAAGAACTCGGTTTGCTAGCGCAGACTGCCGGATTGAATCCGGTTGCCAAGGTGACCTGCAAGCGTCGTGCACCTGATGCGGCGCTCTTCGTCGGTAGCGGCAAGGCTGATGAAATTAAATTGCTTGCAGCCCAGTTAGGCGCTGTTGAGGTTCTCTTTGATCAAAGTTTGAGTCCCGCGCAGCAACGGAACCTTGAGCGACATCTTGAGCTGCCGGTCAATGATCGGACGTTGCTTATTTTGGAAATCTTTGGGCAGCGCGCGCGAAGCCATGAAGGAAAACTCCAGGTCGAGCTCGCGAGGATGCAATATTTGAGCACCCGACTCGTTCGCCGATGGTCCCACCTGGAGCGACAAAGCGGCGGTATTGGCATGCGGGGCGGCCCGGGTGAAAGCCAGATCGAACTTGATCGCCGGATGATTGGCGACAATATTAAAAAGATCAAAGAGCGTTTGGTCAAGGTCAAACGGCAACGCCAGACCCAGCGGCGGCAGCGGGAGCGTCGTGACGCATTCAATATCTCGTTGGTTGGTTACACCAATGCCGGGAAATCGACATTGTTCAATGCGCTGGTCAAGGCACGGACTTATGCTGCTGATCAACTGTTCGCAACCTTGGATACCACTACGCGCCAACTCTATCTTGGAGAAGCCGGTCGGTCAGTATCTCTCTCCGATACGGTGGGTTTTATTCGAGACTTGCCGCATGGTTTGATTGATGCATTTCAGGCCACGTTGCAGGAGGCTGTTGATGCTGATTTGCTGCTTCATGTCGTCGATGCCGCCAGTCCCCATTTTTTAGAGCAGATCGCAGAGGTTCAGCGCGTTTTGAAAGAAATTGGCGCTGCTGATATCCCACAGATTCTGGTGTTCAACAAGCTTGATGCCCTTGAAAACGAACGCAGTCCCCTGCAGCTTGAGGATACGTTTGATCTGGGCGGTACCGAAACTCAACGCATATTTTTAAGTGCCAAGAACGGTGAAGGCGTTCCGGCCTTGCGGCAACTACTGGCACGTGTGGTTGTTGGGGGTGCTTCACCGTCAGATGGCAGTGACTATTTCCCTGAAGACCATGAGGCCGCTCCCTGATTGGGCACAATTCGGTAACGATACATAAGAGACGAAGAGATGAAACTTCATTTACGCACGTTTCGCTGGGCTGTTTTGCCGCAGCGGATCAAGGGTATGTTCAATTTGAACGACCCTCGCTGGGGCCGAGGCGACGACAAGTCGGCTGACGGCGACGGGTCGGATTCCTCACAGGGTTCCAATGCGCCAGACTCGCAGCCCAAAGGGGCGAACGACCGGGGCCCGAAGCGCGCTCCCAACCAGGGGCCACCGGATCTTGACGAGCTGTGGCGTGACTTCAACCGCAAATTAGGTGGCTTGTTTGGCGGTGTTAAAAATGCTGGCAAAGGAGTCTCCGGCGGCGGTGGTTCAGGCGGTGGTTTTCAACCTGACATGAAAAGCGCCAGCATCGGCGCTGGATTGATTGCGGGTGTCGTGCTGCTGATCTGGCTCGGCACTGGTTTTTTCATTGTCCAGGAAGGCCAGCAGGCAGTCATCACCCAGTTTGGCAAATACAAATCGTCTGTGGGTGCTGGATTCAACTGGCGTCTGCCGTATCCCATTCAGCGGCATGAATTGATTTTTGTGACACAGATCCGTTCTGTCGATGTCGGGCGCGATTCGGTCATCAAAGCCACTGGTTTGCGGGAATCGGCGATGTTGACCGAAGATGAGAATATCGTTGAAATCAAGTTTGCAGTGCAGTACCGACTCAGTGATGCCCGCGCATTTTTGTTTGAAAGCAAGAGTCCCAGCGAGGCAGTCGTCCAAGCCGCGGAAACTGCGGTGCGCGAGGTCGTTGGCAAGATGCGCATGGACAGCGCCTTGTCGGAAGAGCGTGATCAGATCGCACCACGGGTGCGAGCCTTGATGCAGAAAATTCTGGATCGTTACAAGGTCGGTATCGAGGTCGTGGGCATCAATTTGCAGCAGGGCGGCGTGCGCCCCCCCGAACAAGTGCAGGCCGCCTTTGACGATGTGCTGAAGGCCGGTCAAGAGCGTGAGCGAGCAAAGAATGAGGCTCAAGCTTACGCGAATGATGTCATTCCGCGTGCTGTTGGTTCGGCGTCCCGGTTGAAAGAAGAGGCGGACGCTTACAAAGCCAAAATTGTGGCCCAGGCCCAGGGTGATGCGCAGCGCTTCAAATCAGTCTTGGCGGAGTACCAGAAGGCACCACAGGTCACCCGTGACCGGATGTACCTGGATTCGATGCAGCAGATCTACAGCAATGTAACCAAGGTACTGGTCGACTCCAAACAAGGCTCAAACCTCTTGTATCTGCCTCTTGACAAGATTGTTCAGATGACTAATCAGGGGGCCGATGCCACAGCAGTGACGGCGCCTGTCGCTGCGCCTGCGAACACGCCGACCAATTCGACCATCGATGCGCGTTTGCGGGATGCTTCCCGTTCACGTGATCGCGACACACGCTAGGAGCCCAGAATGAACAGGCTAGGATTTATTTTTTCGTCGCTATTGGTCGTACTGGCACTCGCCAGTTCGATGATGTTTGTGGTTGATCAGCGGCAATTTGGTGTGGTGTATGCTCTGGGGCAAATCAAGGATGTGATCACCGAGCCCGGTTTGAACTTCAAATTGCCGCCACCTTTTCAGAATGTCTCTTACATTGACAAGCGCTTGTTGACGCTGGAAACCAGTGACACTGAGCCGATGTTGACCGCAGAAAAGCAGCGTGTCGTGATTGACTGGTACGTGCGCTGGAGAATCTCGGAGCCCACCGAGTACATCCGCAACGTTGGATTGACCGAGGCAGACGGTGCCAATCAGCTCAACCGAGTAGTGCGCAATGCTTTCCAGGAAGAAATCAACAAGCGCACGGTCAAGGAATTGTTGTCTACCAAGCGTGAAGCCTTGACTGCAGACGTCAAAGCCGAGGTGTTGGACAAAGTCAAGGGCGCCAAGCCTTGGGGTGTGGACGTCGTCGACGTTCGCATTACGCGCGCTGATTATGTTGACGCGATTACCGAGTCGGTTTATCGGCGTATGGAGGCAGAGCGCAAGCGCGTGGCCAACGAGTTGCGTTCGACCGGTGCCGCTGAGGGTGAGAAAATTCGTGCTGACGCAGACCGCCAGCGAGAAGTGACCGTGGCCAATGCCTACCGAGATGCGCAGAAAATCAAGGGCGAGGGTGATGCCGAG
Organism: Rhodoferax sp. LS1R11; assembly: GCF_056521395.1. Taxonomy (NCBI): domain Bacteria; kingdom Pseudomonadati; phylum Pseudomonadota; class Betaproteobacteria; order Burkholderiales; family Comamonadaceae; genus Rhodoferax; species Rhodoferax sp. LS1R11. Next base: position 130,714 of record NZ_JBWMAW010000006.1, on the reverse strand, counting down.
GCCGCGCAGATTTACGCTGAAGCCTTTGGGCGGGACCCGCAGTTTGCCCAGTTCTACCGCAGCCTGGATGCTTACAAGGCGAGTTTCGGTAAGAAAAGCGACGTCATGGTTGTCGACCCTTCTTCGTCGGAATTCTTCAAGGTGTTTCGCGGGAGTTCAGCGCCTGCCGCCGTGAAGAAATAGTCTTGGACAGCGGTACTTTCTGGATGGCGATGGCCTTCGTTCTCGTGATCGAAGGTCTTTTCCCATTTTTTTCGCCCAAAGGCTGGCGTCAGATGTTTCAGCAGATTCTTCAACTGACTGACGGCCAACTTCGGTTTTTCGGAATGTGCAGCATATCTGTCGGTGCATTGTTGATTTGGTTTCTTCAGTGAGTCAATCGGGCTGTGAAGCCCGGTAAAATCACTGTTTTAACAGCCTCCCCATAATATTCATGTCTGCTTGGGTCCTGCCGGATCACATTGCCGATGTCTTGCCGTCTGAAGCGCGGCACATCGAAGAACTTCGTCGAGACTTGCTGGACATGGCGCGCTGCTATGGCTACGAGTTGGTCATGCCGCCGCTTTTGGAGCACCTGGAGTCTTTGCTGACCGGTGCGGGTGGGGCGCTTGATCTGCAAACCTTCAAACTCGTGGATCAACTCTCGGGCCGCATGATGGGCTTGCGGGCTGACAGCACGCCTCAGGTCGCTCGCATTGATGCTCACTTGCTGAATCGCCAGGGTGTCACCCGTCTGTGTTATTGCGGCCCTGTGTTGCATACACGCCCGGGCGGTCCTCATGCAACGCGTGAACCGCTCCAATTTGGAGCCGAAATCTATGGGCACGCCGGTCTTGAGGCTGATCTGGAAGCGCTCTTGCTGGCGCTCGATTGCCTTAAGGTTGCCAAAGTGAAGTCGCCCACTGTCGATATGGCGGATGCGCGCATTGTCAAGTCCCTGCTTCAAGGTGTGACGCTTGATGGCGACTTGCTGGCCCAGGTGCATGCGGCCCTGGCTGCCAAGGACAGCAGCGAACTCAGTTTGTTGACACGGGATTTTCCGGATGCTTCGCGCCAAGGCTTGCTCGCGCTGGTTCAGCTTTATGGCGACAGCAAGGTACTGCTGGAGGCGGAGAAAGTGCTTCCGCCCATGGCCGCCGTGCGAGAGGCGCTATCAAATCTGAAGTGGCTCGCCAGTCATCTGGATGGTTGTAATGTGACTTTTGACCTGGCTGATTTGCGTGGTTATGCCTATTACACCGGTGCACGGTTTTCTATCTACACCGCGGGTGCGAACGACGCACTGGTGCGTGGCGGACGCTATGACGAGGTGGGGGCTGTGTTTGGGCGTAACCGGCCTGCGGCGGGTTTCAGTCTTGATGTCAAGGCACTCGTGCCCGTGTTGGCAGCCCGTCCCTTGCATGTTGCCATCCGCGCGCCCTGGAATGAAGCGGCTGATTTGCGTACCGCCATCGCGGCACTGCGCGCGCGCGGTGAAACGGTGGTGTGTGTCCTGCCTGGGCATGAGAGTGAAGTTGATGAGTTCCATTGCGACCGCGAGCTGATTCAGGTTGCGGGGCAGTGGGTCGTGAAATCCGTCTAAAAATTGAAGTGATTGCAAAAAATGAACGCAACTAAAGGTCGTAATGTCGTCGTCGTTGGCACCCAGTGGGGCGACGAAGGCAAAGGCAAGTTGGTCGATTGGCTGACTGAAAGTGCCCAGGGCGTGGTTCGCTTCCAGGGCGGCCACAATGCGGGTCACACGCTGGTGATCAATGGTGTGAAAACAGCCTTGCACCTGATTCCCAGTGGCATAATGCGCCCGGGCGTGAAATGCTATATCGGCAACGGCGTGGTCTTGTCGGCTGCCAAATTATTTGAAGAAATCGAAGGCCTGGAAAAGGTGGGCATTGAGCTCCGTTCGCGTTTGCGAATCAGTGAAGCCTGTCCCTTGATTTTGCCCTTCCATGCGGCACTCGACGTGGCCCGTGAGGCGGCCCGCGAAAAGGGAGGCAATGCCAAAATCGGCACCACCGGTCGTGGCATCGGTCCGGCCTATGAGGACAAGATTGCCCGCCGTGCGCTTCGCGTCCAGGATCTGAAATACCCCGAGCGTTTTGCCAACAAATTGCGTGAACTGCTGGACCTGCACAACCATGTGCTGACCAGCTACCTCGGGTCCGTAGCGTTTGACTTCGGGCCGACCCTGGCACCCTATATGGCCGATGGAAAAGTCCTTTTTCAGCCTGTTTTCGACGAGGCCATGCGCCACGCCGAGTTGCTCAAGCCCATGATGGCCGATGTGTCCCGTGAACTCAATGAAGCGCACCTCAAGGGTGCCAATTTGTTGTTTGAAGGCGCCCAAGGCACGCTGCTGGATGTGGACCATGGCACATATCCCTATGTCACTTCCAGCAATTGCGTTGCCGGCAACGCCGCTGCGGGTTCGGGCGTCGGCCCTGGCATGCTGCACTACATCCTGGGTATCACCAAAGCCTATTGCACACGCGTGGGTGGCGGTCCGTTCCCAACCGAGTTGGATTGGGAAGTTGAAGGCACACCGGGCTACCACATGAGCACCATCGGCGCTGAAAAAGGTGTGACCACAGGTCGCAGCCGGCGTTGCGGCTGGTTTGATGCGGCGTTGCTCAAGCGCTCTGCTCAAGTCAATGGTCTTACCGGGTTGTGCATCACCAAACTGGATGTGCTGGACGGCTTGAAAGAGCTGATGTTGTGCACGGGTTACGAACTTGACGGCGAACTGATCGACATCCTGCCCATGGGCGCTGATGACATCGAACGTTGCAAGCCTGTCTATGAAACGATTGAAGGTTGGACGGACAGCACAGTTGGCGTGACCCAGTACGACAAGCTCCCCACCAATGCCCGTCTGTACCTGCAGCGCATTGAGCAGGTGACGGGTGTGCCCATCCACATGGTATCGACCAGTCCTGACCGTGACCACACGATCATGATGCGTCACCCCTACCTGGCTGACTGAATCTCGGGCTCAAAGAGATTTAAGGGAAATATGCCTGTAGCCCCCGTAGCGTGTGCGCAGGCAGCTATTAATTCAGGAGCAAATCCATGTTGACCGAAGACGGCAAACACTTGTATGTCAGCTATGACGAGTACCACAACCTGATCGAGAAACTGGCGATCAAGATCCACCAGTCCAGTTGGGATTTCGATACCATTTTGTGTCTTGCGCGGGGCGGCTTGCGTCCAGGCGACATCCTGTCACGCGTATTTGACAAGCCCCTGGCGATCATGTCCACCAGTTCTTACCGCTCGGATGCCGGCACGGTGCAAGGCCATCTTGACATTGCCCGGTTCATTACCACCCCCAAAGGCGAGATCGCCGGCAAGGTGTTGTTGGTCGACGATCTGGCGGATTCCGGTCACACGCTCAATGCGGTCATGAAGCAGCTCAAGGGCAACTACGCGCCCATCACCGAGCTGCGCAGCGCAGTGATCTGGACCAAGGCCTTGTCCACGTTCACGCCAGATTATTCTGTGGAGTTTTTGCCGACCAATCCCTGGATTCATCAGCCTTTTGAAGGGTATGACGCCTTGCGACCGGAACAATTGATTCAAAAGTGGAGTGTCTGAGGGCAGGGTGAGTCATGGCTGATCTGACAACCACACTGATTCATCACCCTTACGAGCCACCCGCTGGTTTTGCGGCACCGCAACCCGGTGTCTTCAAGGCTTCTACGGTGATCTTTCCCAATGTCGCCGCCATGCGCGACTTTGAATGGAAAGACAAAACCGCTTACACCTACGGCTTGCACGGCACACCCACGACCTACACGCTCGAAGAGCGGTTGTGCACCCTGGAGGGGGGCCTGCAATGTCTGTTGCTTCCCAGTGGACTGGCCGCCATCGCTAATGTCGCCCTGTCGCTGCTGTGCACAGGCGATGAGGTGCTCATTCCTGACAATGCCTACGGGCCAAATAAAGTGCTGGCCGAAGGGGAGTTGAAAAGCTGGGGGATTACCCACCGCTACTACGACCCCATGAATCCGCAAGACCTGGCTGACAAGATCAGCGCGAAAACCCGCCTGGTCTGGCTGGAAGCGGCCGGTTCGGTCACCCTGGAGTTTCCCGACCTGTGCGAGATGGTGCGCATCTGCCAACAGCGCGGCGTGTGGACGGCGCTGGACAACACCTGGGGGGCCGGCCTGGCTTTTGCACCGTTTGATTTGATGCCGGGTACCCATCCCGGCCTGGGCGTGGACATGTCGGTTCACGCATTGACCAAGTACCCCAGTGGCGGTGGTGACGTGCTGATGGGAAGCGTCATCACGCGTGATGCCTCGCTGCACATGAGGCTCAAGTTGACCCACATGCGCCTGGGCATTGGCGTAGGGGCCAATGACGCCGAAGCCGTCTTGCGTTCCCTCCCCAGTATGGCGCTGCGTTACCGGGCGCATGACGAGGCTACGCGTGAATTGGCTATCTGGAGCCAGGGTCGTGCCGAGTTTGCACAGGTCTTGCACCCGGCGCTGGCAGATTCGCCTGGCCATGCGCATTGGCGCGACCTGTGCAAGCCAGGGTTTGGCGGCGCAGCGGGACTGTTCAGCGTGATCTTTCATCCGCGGTACAGCCCGCAACAGATTGATGTGTTTTGCGATTCACTCAAGCTGTTCAAAATTGGTTACAGCTGGGGCGGTCCCATGAGTCTGGTCGTACCTTATGACCTCAAGTTCATGCGCACGAACTGGCCTGCACATTTGAAACTAGGCCCCCTCGTGCGATTTTCAGTCGGGTTGGAGGCCGCGGCTGATTTGCAGGCCGACCTTGCACAGGCATTACAGAAGGCCTTTCACTGAGTCAGTGTTTACCTGAATAGGCATGGACGGCTGCCACCGGTAGGCTTGTGCTCATGTCTTTTCCCTCTGACTCCGCATCCGGCGACCTTCATTCTTCTCAGCCTTCGGGACCTGCCCCCTACGTGCCTCCGCCGTCTGAGGCACCTGCGAAAGAAATCATTGCCTTGAGCTTTGCCGCACCGTTTCGCTGGCTCGCGCGCGGCTGGCTCGATTTGTGGGCGGCCAAGGGCATCAGCCTGTTTTATGGGGTTTGTTTCTGGATCATGGCGGCGGTGCTGGGGGCCGTTTTTCGCAGCAAGCCCGAGTACGCCATGTCCATCGCTTCGGGCTGCCTGCTGGTGGGGCCATTTTTGGCCATGGGCCTGTACGAAGTGAGCCGCCGCCGCGAACAGGGCATTGCCCCTGAACTCGGTGCCTCGGTGACCTGTTGGGACTCCCACATGGGTAGCATGGGCATGCTGGTGCTGGTGTTGATTGTTCTGGAGTTGTTGTGGGGCAGGGCTTCGCTGGTGGTGTTTGCCGTATTTTTCAATACCGGCATGCCTTCAACCACGGGCGTGATCCAGGCCATTTTCAACCCTGAAAACTGGGAGTTTCTTGCCGTCTACCTGGTCGTGGGCGGCGTCTTTGCCGGACTGGTGTTTGCCGTGTCGGTGGTGTCCATTCCGATGATTCTTGACCGCGATACGGATGCCATTTCGGCCGCGATCACCAGCCTGCAAGTTGTGTTTTCTAACGTGATGGTCATGCTGCTTTGGGGCGCACTATTGAGTGCCCTGGTGTTCGTGGCGCTTGTTCCTTGGGGCGCCGGGTTGCTTGTGGTCGGGCCCTGGCTGGGGCATGCGAGCTGGCATGCTTACCGGGGCAGTGTTCGTTGGCTCGACAAGAACGCTGCGCCGGAAGCGGCTTAAACGAACAAAAAATGCGTTCAGCGTCCAGGCGCCGGTCCATGAAATGTTAAAGTGGCCCTAACAACTTGAAAGTACACCTTGGCAACTCCCAATTACGGCTACGAAAAGCGTCAGAAAGAACTGGCGAAAAAGAAGAAAAAAGAAGAGAAGCTCAAAAACAAAGCTGAGCGCAAAGTAGGCGAAGATGGCAACCCCATTGAAGATGGCACCACCGAGTCGACCGAACCAGGTTCTGACACGCCCGAACCCGCCTGACCGCTATTGCGGGAGCGTGCCTTCTGTTTGAGGGTCTAGGCTTCCAATGAGCTGCTGGGCCAGATATTCCATAGCCCCCGTCGAATGGTCGTCGGGGGCTATTGTTTTTGCCGCTTCAAATTGCTTGAAGTTGCGCCGCATCGACTGCAGGTACACCGGGTCGTAATGTTCCGTCAGCAGTTCCTGTACCACCGGCTCGATGTTGCCAGCGCGCACTGACGCTTGCCACGCTTCGACAACCGCCTTGCCGCGGAACTCGGCCAGCACCTGAAGCCGGTTGCAAAAATGCTCGGTGTCACGCACGAAGAAATCGTAGTCTTCCATCAGCAGCGAGACGCGTTGTGCATCAGGCAGCACCAGGTTCAGGCAAGGGCTTTCGCGCATGGCTTCGATCAAGGCGACTGGCACCGCCACATTGCCCACTTTTTTGCTTTCGCTCTCAATAAACACGGGGCGGCTCCGGTCCAGCTTGCGCAACGCATCCCACACCAGGGTGTCAAACCGTTTCTGGGTGGGCTGCGGCAGGCCGGGGATCGCACCGAGCACCGAACTGCGGTGGTTGGCCAGGGCTTCCAGGTCAATCACCTGCGCACCTTGCCGGGCCAGCGCCTGCAGCAAACGGGTTTTGCCAGAGCCCGTCGTGCCGCAGACGACGCGCCAATTCATGCCTGTTGCCCAAGTGGGAATGTCTTGCACCACGGCGGCCCGAAAGGCCTTGTAGCCGCCTTCGACCAGTGTCACGCGAAATCCGATTTCGGAGAGGATCAGTGACAGCGAGCCACTGCGTTTGCCACCGCGCCAGCAATAGGCGAGCGGTTTCCAGTCTTTGGGTTTGTCGATGACTTCGCGCTCGATGTGTGCCGCAATATTGCGGGCCGCCAGGGCGGCGCCGCGTTTCTTGGCCTCAAATGCATTGACCTGTTTGTACAGCGTACCGATGTCCCGGCGTTCTTCGTTGTTCAGTGTGGGCCAGTTCACGGCGTCAGGCAGGTGATCTTCGTCAAACTCGCCTTCGCTGCGCGCGTCAATGATGGTGTCGAATTCATGCAGGCGCCCGAGGACCTCCGAGGCGGGCAGGGGGGTCAGGCTCATTTCAGGATTTTCTTCAGTTCAGGCCAGACATTGGCCAGCAGGGTGGGGTGGGCTTCTTCTTTGGGGTGGATGCGATCGGCTTGAAACAGCCGTGTCGCGTCCGCTGCGGTGGCGGGGGTGTCGGCAATGCCCTTGAGCAAGAATGGCACCAGCGCGGCTTTGTTGGCCTTGGCGACGCCTGCAAAGAGGGCGGCAAAGCGTGCACCGTAGTCTTGCCCGTAGTTGGGCGGCACCTGCATGCCGATCAGCAGCACCTTGGCGCCCGTTGTCTGCGCGGCCTGTGTCATGACGGTCAGATTGTCCTGCGTCATGGGCAGGGGCAGACCGCGCAGGGCGTCGTTGCCACCGAGTTCAATCACCACATGCGTGGGTTGGTGCTGTTTCAGCAAGGCGCCCAGCCGGGAACGCCCACCGGACGTGGTGTCGCCGCTGATGCTGGCATTGATAACGGTGGCGGATATTTTTTCCGCCGCGAGTTTTTTCTCCAGCAGTGCCACCCAGCCGCTGCCGCGTTTGAGGCCATACTCGGCGCTGAGGGAGTCTCCCACGACCAGAATGGTGGCGGGTTTGGCAGGGCTTGCCTTCACGACGGCGGCCGTGACCGGGGTGGTGTAAAGCCCCACAAAAGCAGCCAGTACACCTGCCAGAATAAAGTGTCGTCGATACAAAGAAAGCCTCATGTCTGATTCAATTATTTCCGTCGAGCATGTGTTCAAGTCGGTGACGGATTCCACCGGTACGCTCGACATTTTGCGCGATATTGATTTTGTGCTGAACCGCAAGGAGACGGTGGCCATCGTTGGCGCCTCCGGCTCGGGCAAAAGCACCTTGCTCTCCATCATCGCAGGGCTCGACACGCCCACGCGCGGCACTGTGCGGCTGGCGGGGCAGGACCTGTTTGCCATCAACGAAGACGCGCGTGCGCACCTGCGGGCGCAAAAAGTGGGTTTTGTGTTTCAGAGCTTTCAGCTGCTGGGCAACCTCACGGCGCTGGAGAACGTCATGTTGCCGCTGGAGCTGGCGGACCGGCGGGACGCCCGCAAGACGGCCACCGAGATGCTGGCCCGCGTGGGCCTCTCAGAGCGACTGGGCAGTTATCCCAAGGTCTTGAGTGGCGGGGAGCAGCAGCGGGTCGCGCTGGCGCGTGCCTTCGTCGTTAAACCTGCTGTCTTGCTGGCGGATGAGCCGACCGGCAGCCTGGACTTTGCGACCGGCGAAAAGGTGATGGAACTGATGTTTGACCTCAACCGGGAGCTGGGGACCACGCTGGTGCTGGTCACCCACGATCGCGCGATTGCTGCGCGGTGTTCGCGTTGCATCACCATTGAAGCGGGCCAGGTCCTTGAGGCAGATGTCAATATTCAAGCCATTTAGGCCTCTAGCCCAGGTAGGACGTGCATAAGCAGCTATTAAATTGATAGTGACATACAACCCGCGATAATTGGGGCATGTCTTCAAACAAAGTTTTATTCGGCTTTCACGCCGTTGGTGTGCGTCTCAAAACGGCGCCCAAGTCCATCATCGAAATTTATTTCGAGCCCACGCGCCGCGATGCGCGCATGCGCCAGTTTATTGAGAAAGCCAACGAGGTCGGTGCCCGCCTGATTGAGTCAGACGGCATTCGGCTGGCCAAGCTCTGCGGTGGTCATGGCCACCAGGGGGTGGCTGCCCGGGTACAGGAGTTGGCCCAGGTGCATTCGCTGGACGAGTTGCTGGAAAACCTGGAAGCTTCGCAGGCAGACAAGCCCTTGGCCGAGCGTGAATCACCGCTGATTCTGGTGCTGGACGGCGTGACCGATCCACACAACCTGGGCGCCTGCCTGCGGGTGGCTGATGGAGCCGGTGTGCACGCGGTGATCGCCCCCAAGGACCATGCCGCTGGCATCAATGCCACGGTGGCCAAAGTGGCCAGCGGCGCGGCAGAGACCGTGCCCTACTTCATGGTGACCAACCTGGCGCGCACCCTGAACGAACTCAAGGAGCGCAACATCTGGGTCATCGGCACCAGCGACGTGGCCTCCAAGACGATTTACCAGGCCGACCTCAAGGGTCCGGTGGCCTTGGTTCTCGGTGCCGAAGGCGACGGCATGCGCCAGCTCACCGCCAAGACTTGTGATGAATTGGTGAGCATTCCCATGCGCGGCGCGGTGGAAAGCCTGAACGTGTCGGTTGCCAGCGGTGTCTGCCTGTACGAGGCCGTACGCCAGCGCACCTGATTCGCCATGAGGGGCCGCTTCAAGCACTGAGCGCCCTGTTTGCGCGGTCTCTAATGAAGGACGGCACCGTTAAAACTGGTTACAAATCAGTCACGTCTCGCGCCTGTGTGAAGGTTTGTGTAGCGGGTATCAGCGGTAAGCTAAGCGGCTTATCCACTCCAGAACACTTTTGACCATGAAAAGCCCTGGTTTCAGCCTGTTTCCTGCACCTGCACGACGTCGGATTTTGTTTCTGATCGGCGTCGTGACCATCGGTTTGGTGGCCTGTGGCGGCGGCACGGAGTGGTACCAGTCGTATGTGGCGGACACCAGTGGCCGGTTCATTTACGTGTCGCCCAACGGAAACGATGCGGCCAGAGGCTCGCTTGCTGCGCCCTTGAAAACCGTGCAAGCGGCTGTCGAAAGGGTGGATGCCGGGGACACCGTCATTCTGCAGGACGGCACGTATGCCGAGAACGTGCTCATGACCCGCTCGGGCTCGGCCTTTCGCTACATCACGGTTCGTGCAGCGCATCCGGGCCTGGCCAAAATCCAGGGACCTGCGGGCACTTACTCGGCGTTTCTGCTCTTGAAAGCTGGCTGGGTGCGCGTGGAAGGGCTGGATGTCAAAGCCGCCGACGGGCACGGACTGGAGGCGGATGGTGGCAGCCACCATATTCAATTTGTCAACAATGTGGTGCATGACAGTGGCGGCAGCGGCATCAGCCTGCAGGGCGGCGACTATTACCTGGTGGAGGCCAATCAGGTCTACCGCAACGCGTCAACCAACCCCTACCAAACCAGCGGTATTTCGGTGTATCAGCCCCGCGCCTACGATCAGGTGGCGGGTTATCACATCGTGATTCAGCGCAACGTGTCGCACTCCAACATTGAATCTGCGACCGGTCGGGTGGAAACCTCGGAGGGCAACGGCATCATCCTGGATGATTTTCACAACAGCCAGACGACTGCCGGTGAAGCCAAGGCTGCCTCCTATAAACCGAGTTCCCTGGTAGAGAATAACGTGGTCTTTAACAACGGTGGCGCAGGTATCGCTGTCTACGAGTCAGACAACGTGACGGTGCGCCACAACTCCGTCGCCCTGAACAACACCGACCCGCTGAACCGGGGCACCTGGCGCGGAGAGCTGCAAAACAGCCAGGGAAAAAACAACCGCTGGCACAACAATATTGCAGTGTCTCATTCGGGCGGCAGCCCCCGCAGCAACGCGATGGTGGAGGGCGTGACCGGCACGTTCCAGAACACCGGTACCGAGTGGGAAGGGAATTTTCTCTATGACATGGCCGCACCCCAGCGGGACGCCCTGTTGATTGAAGGCCCGGGCAACCGTTACGCCCGGTCCACCGCCCTCGTGGCGAACCGCTTCAAAGCGGATCCCAAACTCGTGGGGGGCAAGAGTTTGAGAAAAACGGCGGACTTCAAGTTGCAGCCGGGCAGTCCGGCAGTCAAGGCGGCGCGGCCGTCGTTTGTCAATACGCATGATTTCGACAACCGCGCCCGGAGCAACCCCGCGGCCGCAGGTGCATTTGAATCACCCTGACCTTGCAGGCCTGACGATTGAAATACCTGGCCCAGTCAGGCCGGTTTGGCTTCCAGCTGGCTGGACACCGTCAACCACTGTTCTTCCAGGTTTTGCAACTCGTCGTTGACGAGTTTCAGGCCTTTGCCGAACTCGGCAATTTCTGTGGGGTGATGGGCCTTGCTCAAATGCCCTTCGAGCGAGGCGCCTTCGCCATTGAGGACCGTCATGCGGGCTTCGATGTCTTCGAGCTGGCGCTTGAGTGAACCGGCGGGGGCTGGCTTGGCTTTGGCGGGCGCAGGCGCTGCGGCCAGGGCTTTGCGCTCGGCTTTGGCTGCCGCACTGCTGGCTTCCTTGATGGCTTCCCGCTGGCGCTTGGCTTCATCCAGCAGGTAGCGCTGGTAGTCATCCAGATCGCCATCAAACGGCGCCACACCACCGCGCGACACCATCCAGAACTCGTCACACACGGCGCGCAGCAAGGCGCGGTCATGGCTGACCAGCATGACGGTGCCTTCAAACTCATTGAGCGCCATGGCGAGTGCTTCGCGGGTGGCCAGATCCAGGTGATTGGTAGGTTCGTCAAGCAGCAAGAGGTTGGGACGCTGCCAGACGATCATGCACAGCACCAGGCGGGCTTTTTCACCCCCGCTCATGCTGCCCACGGCCTGCTTGACCATGTCGCCGCCAAAGTTGAAGGTGCCCAGGAAGCTGCGCAGGTCTTGCTCGCGCGTGGCCTGGCCGGCAATTTTGCCGGCGGCGGTCATCTCGCGCACCAAGCGGATCATGTGCTCCAGCGGGTTGTCGGCGGGGCGCAGCACGTCCAGCTCTTGCTGGGCGAAGTAACCAATGTTCAGGCCTTTGCCCTCGGTCACTTCACCGCCAATGGCCGCCAGTTCCCGTGCCACAGTTTTCACCAAGGTTGATTTACCCTGACCGTTGGCGCCCAAAATACCAATGCGCTGACCGGCCAGCACAGACTTGCTGACGTTGTTGACGATGATTGTGGGCGGCGTGCCCTCGGGGGAGCCTTCGGGGGGCGGGTAACCAAAGCTGACGCCCGACATGGAGAGCATGGGGTTTGGCAGGTTGGCCGGTTCCTTGAATTCGAAGGTGAAGTCGGCCTCTGCGAGCAGCGGCGCGACTTTTTCCATGCGGTCCAGCGCCTTGACCCGGCTTTGCGCCTGCTTGGCTTTGCTGGCCTGTGCCTTGAAGCGGGCAATGAACTTTTGCAGGTGGGCAATTTTGTCTTGCTGCTTGGAGAAAGCGTTTTGCTGCAAGGTCATCTGTTCGGCGCGCATGTCTTCGAACTTGCTGTAATTGCCGCCGTAGCGCACCAGTTTGCCCATGTCAATGTGCATGGTGACTCCGGTGACCGCGTCCAGAAACTCGCGGTCATGGCTGATGACGACCATCGTGCCTTCGTATTTCTTCAGCCACGCCTCCAGCCAGACCAGTGCATCCAGGTCCAAGTGGTTAGTGGGTTCGTCCAGCAGCAGCAAGTCAGACGGGCACATCAGCGCACGGGCCAACTGTAGGCGCATGCGCCAGCCGCCCGAGAAGCTGTCGACCGGGTTGTTGAGTTCGGTGGTTTTGAAGCCCAGGCCGAGAATCAGCGCTTGCGCACGGGCCGGGGCATCATGGGCTCCCGCATCTTGCAAGGCCATGTAAGCGTTGGCCATGCGCTCGTAGTCTTCTGTGGCCTCCGAGGCGGTCACTTCTTCTTGTGCTGCCAGCAGGTTGACGTCACCGTCGACCACGAAGTCGGTGGCACCTTGGTCGGTCTCGGGCATGTCCTGGGCCACCTGGCCCATGCGCCACTGGCTGGGGATGAAGTATTCACCGCCGTCTTCGTGCAGCGAGCCATTGAGCAGGGCAAACAACGAGGACTTGCCCGCACCGTTGCGTCCGACCAGACCGACTTTTTCACCCGGGTTGATGGTGACCGTGGCGCCGTCAAGCAGCACCTTGGCGCCGCGGCGCAGTATGACGTTTTTAAGAGTAATCATGGGGAAGTGGAGTTTGTATTCGAGGTGGGCTCGCCCAGAGGCAAACCCAGAAAAATGAGGTGAGCCTTTTCAGGCTCCCGAAAAGAGGGGATGGGCTCGAAGCCCAAGGCGTTGTACAAGGCCAGCGCCTGCGTGTTGTGCGCCCAGGTGCAGATGCCTGCGGTCTGGTACGCACCGATTCGCGCCTGGGCAATCAGCCCCAGCGTCAGTGCGCGCGCCAGTCCCTGGCGGCGAAAATTTTTCCGGACGTAGACACGCTTGATTTCTGCCACACCGGCCGTCCGTGTGGTGACATAGGCACCGCAACCCGCCAGTTCATCACCCCGATAGGCCAGCAGCACACCGCCGCCCGGTGCGGCGTAACGTCCGGGCAACTGCTCGATGTCTTTCCAGATCGTGCTGTTTTTGGGGTCGTCGAGGTCGCTCTGGGCGTACTCCAGCAGCAGACCTTTGAAAATTTCGTAGTCTGCCGGGTGGGTAATGGGCGTCAGTTGGAGCGGGGCGTGCATGGTGGGGCGACTAGGCCGGCCGTGCCTCGTGGTGGGTGCGCAGCGCGTCGTGCGTCAAGAGCAGCACCTGGTCTTCGCCGGCACTGGTGTCGAGCCAGATGGCGCCCAACCGGGGGAAGGCGGCCTCGAAGTGCTCGCGCTCGTTGCCGATCTCCAGCACCAGCACGCCCTTGTCGCTCAGGTGTTGCGGGGCATCCCGCAGGAGCTGGCGGATGAAGTCCATGCCATCGCTGCCGCCGTGGATGTTGCCGTCCAGCGCCAGCGCCGGTTCGGCATGGTATTCGGGAGGCAGGGCGGCCATGCTTTGGGCATTGACGTAGGGTGGGTTGCACAGGATCAGGTCGAACGGACCCTGCACTGCGGCGAGTCCGTCGGATTGGATCAGCGTGATGCGATCCTGCAACCCATGTTTGTCCACGTTGATGCGGGCCACGGCCAGTGCGTCGGCAGAGATATCCGAGGCCACCACGGTGACGTCCGGGTAGGCCATGGCCGCGATCACGGCCAGGCTGCCGTTGCCGGTGCACAGGTCCAGCACGCGGTGGGTGGCGTCGCTCAGCCAGTAGTCAATGGCGCCTTCGACCAGCAACTCGGCAATGAAGGAGCGCGGCACGATGACGCGTTCGTCCACGTAAAACGCCACGCCTTGTAGCCAGGCCTCTTTGGTGAGGTAGGCAGCCGGTTTTCGGGTGTCGATGCGTGCTCTTAAAAGCATATCTACCTGCGCACGCTGATCGGGGGCTACAGCCGTATTGGCCTCAGATGATTCGGCTTCAAGCGGTGTGTCCAGCGGCAGGCCGAGCTGCCACAGCACCAGCCAGGCGGCTTCGTCAAAAGCATTGGTGGTGCCGTGGCCAAACGCCACGCCCGCGTCCGTGAGCTCTTTGGCGCTCGTGGTGATCAGTTCAAGAAGGGTCATGGGCTCAGCCGTGCGTTCAGGTTTTCCAGCACACGGCGGTAAATGTTTTTAAGGGGTTCGATGTCGGCCACGGGCAGGTGTTCGTTGATCTTGTGGATGGTGGCATTGGTCGGCCCCAGCTCAATCACCTGCGGGCAGACCTTGGCAATGAAGCGGCCGTCGCTGGTGCCGCCCGTGGTGGACAGCACGGTGTCGATGCCCGTCTCGGACTTGATGGCGGCGCACACGGCGTCCACCAGGGTGCCGGGCGTGGTCAGAAAAGGCAGGCCGCCCACGGTCCAGGTCAGGTCAAACTCCAGGCCGTGCTTGACCAACACGGCTTGCAACCGGGTCTGAAGGTCTTCGGGCGTGGATTCCGTGCAAAAGCGGAAGTTGAAATCCACCACCACGTTGCCGGGAATCACGTTGCTGGCACCGGTGCCGCCGTGGATGTTGCTGACCTGCCAGCTGGTGGGTGGGAAGAAGGCGTTGCCCCGGTCCCACTCGATGGCCACCAGCTCATTGAGTGCCGGTGCGAGCAGGTGAATGGGGTTTTTGGCCAGGTGCGGGTAGGCAATGTGGCCCTGCACGCCCTTCACGGTCAGGCGCCCGCTCATGGTGCCGCGGCGACCGTTCTTGATCATGTCGCCGGTTTTTTCGACCGAGGTGGGCTCGCCCACGATGCAGTAGTCCATCCGCTCGCCGCGTTCCTGCAGCGCCTTGCAGACGATGACGGTGCCGTCGTTGGCCGGGCCTTCTTCGTCGCTGGTGAGCAGGAAGGCGATGGACAAGGGGGTGTCGGCATGGGCTGCCACAAATTCTTCGGTGGCCACGACGAATGCCGCCAGGGACGCCTTCATGTCGCTGGCGCCACGGCCGTACAACTTGCCGTCGCGGTGCGTGGGGGTGAAGGGGTCGCTGTCCCACTGGTCCAGCGGGCCGGTGGGGACCACATCGGTGTGGCCGGCGAATACTATCAATTCAGTAGCTACTCCCGCAGGTAATACGGGGGCTCCAGCCCTTTTTGCCCATAAATTGGTGACGCGGAAGTCGTCAGGCCCGCTCACGATCGTCTCGCACACAAAACCCAGTGGCGCCAGACGTGCGGCGATGATGTCCTGGCAGCCCGCGTCATCGGGCGTGAGGGACGGGCGGGAGATCAGGTGTTCGGTGAGGTGCAGGGTGCGGGTCATCGGGTGCTCGGAATCAGTGTTTCACGTCCAGCGTGATTTCGGTGAACGACGGTTCGTCGTCCGGATCGTTCTCGGGCTCGCTCACTTTGGCGGTGGCGTTGAAATCGTTTTGCAGGCGCCACATCAGGTTGGTGGGGGAGTCGGAGTTGGTGAGGCCTTCATGGCGCTCCACCACGCCTTCGGTGATCAGGCGGGCAATGTCTTGCTCAAAGGTCTGGCCGCCCTCGGCCATGGATTTCTCCATGACGTCCTTGAGACCGGAGAAGTCGCCTTTTTCAATCAGTTCGGAGATCAGCTTGGTGTTGAGCATGACCTCCACCGCTGGCGTTCGGCCGCCCGAGGTGGTGCGCAAGAGGCGCTGCGAAATGACGGCTTTCATGGCCGTGGCGAGGTCACCCAGCATGGATTGACGAACCTCGATCGGGTAGAAGCTCAAGATGCGGTTGAGCGCCTGGTGGCTGTTGTTGGCGTGCATGGTGGCCAGGCACAGGTGGCCGGTCTGCGCAAACGCAATCGCCGCCGACATGGTTTCCCGGTCGCGAATCTCGCCAATCAGGATCACATCGGGCGCCTGGCGCAAGGCATTTTTGAGCGCGGTCTGGGTGGACTGGGTATCGGTCCCTACCTCGCGCTGGTTGATGACCGAACGTTTGTTCTTGAACAAAAACTCCACCGGGTCTTCCACGGTGAGGATGTGGCCGGACGCCAACGCATTGCGGTGGTCAATCATGGCGGCCAGCGTGGTGCTTTTACCCGCACCGGTGGCGCCCACCATCAGGATCAGGCCGCGCTTGCCCATGATCAGGTCGCCCAGGATCAAGGGCACCGACAAGGACGCCAGGGCGGGAATGTCCAGCGAGATGAACCGGATGACGGCCGCAAACGAACCCCGTTGGCGCATCGCGCTGATACGAAAGCGCCCGATGCCCGCCAGGGGCCAGCCCATGTTCAGCTCATTGGTGTCTAGCAACTCCTGGATGGACTCAGCCGGCAAAATCTCGGCCAGCAGGTTCAGCGGCGCATCAGGCGGCAGCACCTGGGTGTTAATGGGAATGCACAGCCCATTGATGCGGATCAGGGCTGGCGAATGGGCCGACAGGTAGACGTCAGACGCCTTCTTCTCGCTCATCAAGCGAAGAATTCGCTCCATCGTGCCCGGTACGCCGTTGGTTGCCATAGTGCGTGTGCCCTGTGTCCGTTGGGTTCAGATGCGCAAAAAATCAGTCGCGCAGCAAGTCATTCAAGCTGGTCTTGGCGCGCGTCTGGGCATCCACCCGCTTGACGATGATGACCGCGTACAGGCTGTATTTGCCATCGTTCTTGGGCAGGCTGCCGCTCACGACCACGGAACCGGCGGGAATGCGGCCGTAGCTCACGGTGTCGGTGGCGCGGTCATAAATGGGGGTGCTTTGGCCGATGTAGACGCCCATCGAAATGACGGAGTTTTCTTCGACGATGACGCCCTCGACGATTTCCGAGCGCGCACCGATGAAGCAGTTGTCTTCAATGATGGTGGGGTTGGCCTGCATCGGCTCCAGCACGCCGCCAATGCCCACGCCGCCGCTCAGGTGCACGTTTTTGCCAATCTGGGCGCAGGAGCCGACCGCGGCCCAGGTGTCCACCATCGTGCCTTCGTCCACATAGGCGCCAATGTTCACGTAGGAGGGCATCTGGATGACGCCTTTGGCCAAAAAGCTGCCGCGACGCGCCACGGCGGGCGGCACCACGCGCACGCCGGTGGCTTTCATGGCTTCTTCATTCATGCCGCCAAATTTGGTGGGCACTTTGTCGTAAAAACCCAGATCGCCCGATTGCATCAGCACGTTGTCTTTCAGGCGAAAGCTCAACAATACGGCTTTTTTGATCCACTGGTGCGTGGTCCACTGGCCCACGCCGTCACGGGTGGCGACGCGCAGGGCGCCGGTGTCGAGCTGGGAGATGACGTGTTCCACCGCGTCAGACACTTCTTTGGGCGCTGATTTGACGGAGATGTTGGCGCGGTCTTCCCACGCGGCGTCGAGGATGTTCTGGAGTTGTTGTGTCATGGCTATGCTGCTTTCAGGAAGGATTTCGGGTTCAGGTTCTGGATTTGACAAACTGGACGATGCGAAGCGCTGCTTCGATGCATTCTGCGGTTTCGGCCACCAGGGCCATGCGGATTCGCTGGGCACCCGGGTTCGCGCCTTGACCATCGCGGGCCAGATAGGAGCCAGGCAAAACAGTCACATTGTAAAGAGTGAACAGTTCACGCGCGAAATCGGCGTCATCACCGTTCACTTTGGCCCATAAATAGAAGCCCGCATCGGGCAGCGCCACGTCCAGCACCTCGGCCAGCAGCGGCGTGACCTGGGCGAACTTGCTGCGGTACAGGTTGCGGTTTTCGATCACATGCTCTTCATCGCGCCAGGCGGCCACACTGGCGGCCTGCACCACGGGGCTCATGGCGCTGCCGTGGTAGGTGCGGTAGAGCAAAAACTGCTTGATGATGGCGGCGTCGCCCGACACAAAACCACTGCGCATGCCCGGTACGTTGCTGCGTTTGGACAGGCTGGTGAAGGAGATCAGGTTTTTGAAATCGCTGCGCCCCAGCCGGGCCGCCGCCTCCATGCCACCCAGTGGCGGTTCTTCGCGGAAGTAGATCTCGCTGTAACACTCATCCGAGGCGATCACAAAGCCATGGCGGTCGCTCAGGTCAAACAGTTTTTGCCACTCACTCAGCGGCATCACCGCACCAGTGGGGTTGCCCGGCGAGCAGACAAACAGCAGCTGGGTGCGGGCCCATACCGACTCGGGCACGCTGTCCCAGTCCTGCGCGAAATTGCGGGCTGCATCGGTGGGCACAAAGTAGGGCTGGGCACCGGCCAGCAGCGCCGCGCCTTCGTAGATTTGGTAGAACGGGTTGGGACACACCACCACGGGGACCTGGTCCGCCGGGCTGCCTGCGGGGGCCGGGGTGATGATGGTTTGGGTCAGGGCAAACAGGGCTTCGCGGGAGCCATTGACCGGCAGCATTTGGGTGGCCGGGTTGACGTCCAGCTGGTAGCGGCTCTTGAGCCACTGGGCAAAGGCCTCACGCAGCCTGGGCTCGCCCGCCGTGGCCGGGTAGGCCGCCAGGCCGCTGGGGGTGGCCACGATGGCGTCGACCATGGCTTGCTGGATAAAGGCCGGGGTGGGGTGTTTGGGTTCACCCATGCCCAGGCTGATGGGTTTGAGCGCCGGGTTGGGGGTGATGTTGGCAAACAGTTGGCGCAAGCGCTCAAAAGGATACGGTTGCAGTTGGGAAAGCAGTGGATTCATGGCTTGCGATTATCCCGCCTTGTGACGGGCATCCCCGGCGAATTCGCCCCCCACGGGCGGCCTGTGAGCTTATTTCTTTGCTTTTTTGCGGGGCGCCGCCGGTTTGGCCGCAGGCTTGACGTCAGCGGCCTTGGGGACGTCGCCAATCAGCGTTTTCACCGGGCAGATCTTGAAGACGGGGCATTTCTTGCAGCCGACGGCAATGGCAATAGGGCAAATGGTCATAGGGTGTTCCTCTGATGATGCGGGATGCAAGCGCGCAGTATGCTCCGGGCTGTGCCTTCAATGTGTCTTCCTTGAAGGGGCGAGTTCCTCATTTTTTTGAAAGCGACCGATGTCCCGTCAACTGATCAGCTCTGGTTCCCCCTTCGAGGAAGAAATTGGCTACTCGCGTGCCGTGGTCACGTCTGATGCCGGAGGCGACTGGATATTTGTCTCGGGTACCACCGGCTTTGATTACGCCACGATGACGATTGCCGAGGACATGGTGAGCCAGACCGACCAGTGCCTGCGCAATATCGAGGCGGCTCTCAAACAGGCCAATAGCAGCCTGGCCGATGTGGTGCGGGTGACTTACGTGGTGCCCACGGCCTCTGATTTTCAGCAATGCTGGCCGGTTTTGCGCCGTTATTTCGGTGAGGTGCGACCCGCTGCGATGATGATCTCTGCCGGCTTGCTGGATCCGCGCATGAAAATTGAAATCGAGGTCACGGCGCGGCGAGAGGTGCGGGCTGAGGTTGAGTGAGTTGAAAGCGTTTGTGCAGGTTGCGGGCAGTCAGCGCAGCAGTGACTTCTGTTTATGGTGAATGGGGTTTGAGTCAGTTTTAGACCCAAAGCAGTCAGCCAGATTTCCGAATTGGCGCATAACAGCACAGCGTTTGCAGTTATTCCCAAGAGGGCAGGCGGGACTCAGGACGGCGTAGCACTCAGCTCCGTTCGTGTCCCCCGCCCTGCGGGCTCCTCCTTGATCTCACTGTGCTGAGCGCCACATCGTCCTGAGCCTGCAAGCGTTGCTGGCGTTCATGACCTGTTGAGTCATTGCGCATCAACATGGCTGGCTGTCGATGACACCGGGGTGGATGGCGCAGCGAAGTCAAGGAGGAGGATCGGGCGCAGCCCGCTCCGGAGGACATGAGCGGAGCCATCCACCCCGGTGTCATCGGCCCTACACAAACCGTGCCGACAAGGTCCGCTTGCGCCGCACAACGGCTATAGGACCCTGAAAAATTCCCAGTCCATCGCCAAGTCTCAGGCTTTATTGCCCAGCCTCAGACTTTATTGGCAATGAACAACTCCACAGGGCTTTCCAGTCCCAGCCAATGCCGCGCAGCGTTTTGCAGTGTTGCCCGCTCGCCTGTCGTTAACAGCACGCAGTTCCCCGGCTTGTCGCTTGCAGAAAGCGTTTTCAGCATG
The DNA here is from genome assembly GCF_056521395.1 of Rhodoferax sp. LS1R11. Classification (NCBI taxonomy): domain Bacteria; kingdom Pseudomonadati; phylum Pseudomonadota; class Betaproteobacteria; order Burkholderiales; family Comamonadaceae; genus Rhodoferax; species Rhodoferax sp. LS1R11. The sequence goes on along the minus strand of NZ_JBWMAW010000006.1, from coordinate 110,588 downwards.
CGGCGGGTTTGCCGCGCCACCGGCTCCCCGTTGTCGATCAGGCGCACATCGGGGCCCACCAGCTTTTTCAGGGCATCGCTGGCAAACGGGTAGTGGGTGCAGCCCAGTACCAAGGTGTCAATCTGCCCGATTTTAGTGCCAAATAGGCCCATAGCCCCCGTGTACTGTGTGCAGAGTGCTATTGTTTTGGTAGCGTCTTCGTGTTCGATGGCATAGGCCAGGCCATCGCAGGGCTGACAGACAAACGTGGCCTGCTCTGCCAGTGAATCAAGGAGTGCCCGAAATTTTGCGCTGCCCAGGGTGCCGCGGGTCGCCATCACGCCAATGCGCCGGGTGGTGCTGCAGGCCACGGCGGGTTTGAGCGCCGGTTCGACGCCGATGATGGGCAGGTCGGGGTGCTCGGCACGCAGCGTCAAAATGGCCGCCGCCGTGGCGGTGTTGCAGGCAATGACCAGGGCCTTGATGTCATGGCGTTCGAGCAAATGCGCGGTGATCGCACGCGAGCGCGCCATGACATGTTCGTCATCGCGCTCGCCGTAGGGGGCGTGGCCGCTGTCGGCCACATAGACGAAGTCTTCATGGGGTAGTTCAGCGCGCAGGGCCTTGAGAATGCTCAAGCCCCCGACGCCGCTGTCAAATACCCCAATCGGTTTCAAGTGCCGGCGACCGTGATGCCCTTGAACTCACCCGTGGCGATGCGTTTTTGCCACTCGGCCGGGCCGGTGATGTGGGCGCTGGTGCCGCCCGAGTCCACCGCCACGGTCACGGGCATGTCGACCACGTCGAATTCGTAAATGGCTTCCATGCCCAGGTCGGCAAAGCCCACCACTGTGGCGTGCTTGATGGCTTTGCTGACCAGATAGGCGGCACCGCCCACGGCCATCAGGTAGGCGCTCTTGTGTTTCTTGATCGCCTCAATGGCGACCGGGCCGCGCTCGGCCTTGCCGATCATGGAGATCAGGCCGGTCTCTGCCAGCATCATCTCTGTGAAGTCGTCCATGCGCGTGGCGGTGGTCGGGCCTGCGGGGCCCACTGCCTCGCCCTTGATGGGGTCCACCGGGCCGACGTAGTAAATCACGCGGTTGGTGAAGTCCACCGGCAACTTCTCGCCCTTGGCCAGCATGTCCTTGATGCGCTTGTGCGCGGCGTCGCGACCGGTGAGCATCTTGCCGTTGAGCAGCAACGTGTCGCCCGGTTTCCAGCTGGTCACTTCTTCCTTGGTCAGGGTGTTGAGGTCGACCTTTTTGCTCTTGACGTAGTCAGGCGTCCAGGCCACATCGGGCCATAAGTCCAGGCTCGGAGGTGTCAGGTACACCGGGCCGCTGCCATCCATCACAAAGTGGGCGTGGCGCGTGGCGGCGCAGTTGGGGATCATGGCCACCGGCTTGCTGGCCGCGTGGGTGGGGTACATCTTGATTTTGATGTCCAGCACGGTAGTCAGGCCGCCCAGGCCTTGGGCGCCAATGCCCAGGGCGTTGACTTTTTCGAACAGTTCCAGGCGCAAGGCCTCGGTCTTGGTCAAGGCCTCGCCGCCGGATGCCACCTTGGCCGCTTTGGCTTGCAACTCGTACATGTCCAGGTCGTCCATCAGGCTTTCCTTGGCCATGAGCACCGCTTTTTCGGCGGTACCGCCAATGCCGATGCCCAGCATGCCGGGTGGGCACCAGCCCGCGCCCATGGTCGGCACCGTCTTGAGCACCCAGTCAACCACCGAGTCGCCGGGGTTGAGCATGACCATCTTGCTCTTGTTCTCGGAGCCGCCGCCTTTGGCTGCCACGGTCACTTCCAGCGTGTTGCCGGGCACGATTTCCGAGAAGATCACGGCGGGGGTGTTGTCCTTGGTGTTCTTGCGGTCGAACTGCGGGTCGGCCACGACGCTGGCGCGCAAGGTGTTGTCGGGGTGGTTGTAGGCCTGGCGCACGCCTTCGTTGATGGCGTCGTCCAGGCTGCCGGTGAAACCTTCCCAGCGCACATCCATGCCGACCTTCAGGAACACGTTGACGATGCCGGTGTCCTGGCAGATCGGGCGGTGGCCGGTGGCGCTCATCTTGCTGTTGGTCAGGATTTGGGCGATGGCGTCTTTGGCGGCAGCGCTTTGTTCGCGCTCGTAGGCGCGGGCCAGGTGGGCGATGTAATCAGCCGGGTGGTAGTAGCTGATGTATTGCAGGGCGGCGGCAACGGACTCGATCAAGTCAGCTTGGCGGATGGTGGTCATGGTGATGCGAAACCTTCAGAGTTCAGGGGATGACAAATTGACGACAATTTTTTCAAGTTTAACCAAGGAGTCTCACTGGCAACTGACGTCCGGCCTGGGCAGGCCAGACCGGCAGAAAGCACGTTCAGCTGTCGTTGCGAAACTGGGTGTGGCAGGCTTTGCAGCTTTTCTGGACGTCGTCAACGGCCGGGCGGATGACGGCCATGTCGCCACCCTGGGCGGCCTTGACGAGCTGGTTGACGTTGTTCACATACTTGTCCTGCGCCAGCTTGAATTCGGCGCTCTGCGCCCAGGCTTCAGGCTTGGCGCGGGTGGGCGGGTAGTTGCTGTCCGGGGTGAAGTACACCCAGGGCTGGGTGGCCAGTTTCTGGAGTTCCAGCGCGCTGACGTTGAATTCCCGCGGGTTGTAGTCCTTGCGGTCGCGCGCCACCATGCCCATGGGCTCCAGCGTGCGCGTGAATTGCTTGAAAATGGCCTTGCGTTTGGTGACGGGCTGGTCCGGGTGGGTGTCTTTGGGCGTGCCGTCACAGCCCGCCAGCACCGCTGCCACGGCCATGCCGGCGATCAGTGCAAGCGTTCTCAGGGTTGAAGCTGCCATGCGGTCAGTGCGCCTGCTCGCCTTGCGTGCGCGACATCAGACGGTCGGTGTAGGCAATGGCCATGGCGGACAACAGGAAGGTGATGTGAATGCCGGTTTGGGCAAGCAGTACTTTTTCGTCGTAGTTGGCCGCGTTGATGAACGTCTTGAGCAGGTGGATCGAGCTGATGCCGATGATGGCGGTGGCCAGCTTTACCTTCAATACCGAGGCGTTCACGTGGCTCAGCCACTCGGGCTGGTCACGGTGGCCTTCCAGGTCCATGCGGCTGACAAAGGTTTCATACCCCCCCACGATCACCATGATCAGCAGGTTGGAGATCATGACCACGTCAATCAGGGCCAGCACCACCAGCATGATGATGGTCTCGTTCAGGGCCAGGGTGGGCCCGCTTTCCTTGTAGCCAATGCTGGTGATCAGGGCCTGCAAGGCGGTCTGGTTGCCAAAAGCCGCTTCCAGCAGGTGCAGCAATTCCACCCAGAAATGGAAAACGTAAACACCCTGGGCCGCAATCAGGCCCAGGTACAGCGGTAATTGGAGCCACCGGCTGGCAAAGATGAAACGTGGCAGCGGGCGCAGGCGAACTGGTTTTTCGGTCGACGGAGCAGTCATTGGGGGCCTTGGGTTGATTGGAATCAGTCCGATTGTAGAAAGGCCCGAAACCGGCGTGGTGGAGTCGCTATATTCGGAATGTTTTGCACCTGTCGGTGGTCAGTCAGTGGCGTGTAAGTGCAAGCGCCGACAGTGTCGTGCAATTCGGATTGTTCATATTAATTAGAGGAGACCTACCCATGAGTGCACCATCGTCTGCCATCCAGTCCACACTGGTTGAAAACCGCGTATTCCCGCCGAGCGAGGCGTTCCAGAAGGCTGCCCGGATTTCCGGCATGGAAGGCTATAACGCACTGTGCGCCGAGGCCGAAAAGGATTTTGAAGGTTTTTGGGCCCGCCTGGCGCGCGAAAACGTGTCCTGGACCAAGCCTTTCACCCAGACGCTGGACGAGTCGAATGCCCCGTTCTACAAATGGTTTGAAGACGGCGAGCTGAACGCCTCTGCGAATTGCCTGGACAAGCACATGGGTACACCGGTCGAGAACAAGACCGCTGTCATTTTTGAAGCCGACGATGGCACTGTGACCAAAACCACCTACAAGGAACTGCTGGCCAAGGTCAGCCAGTTTGCCAACGCCCTCAAGGCCAGCGGCATCCAGAAAGGTGACCGCGTTCTGGTCTACATGCCCATGACGCTGGAAGGCGTGATTGCCATGCAGGCCTGCGCCCGCATTGGCGCCACGCACAGTGTGGTGTTTGGTGGTTTCTCGGCCAAGGCCTTGCAGGAACGCATCATTGACGCCGGTGCCGTGGCTGTCATCACCTGCAACTACCAGATGCGCGGCGGCAAGGAATTGCCACTCAAGTCCATCGTGGACGAGGGTCTGGGCCTGGGGGGCTGCGAGTCCATCAAGACCGTGTTTGTGTACCAGCGCACGCCGACCGCCTGCAACATGGTGGCGGGCCGCGACGTGACCTTCACCGAGGCACTGGCCGGACAAAGCACCGAGTGCGCACCGGTGTCCGTGGGCGCGGAACACCCGTTGTTCATCCTTTTCACCTCCGGCTCCACCGGCAAACCCAAGGGCGTGCAGCATTCGACCGGCGGCTTTCTGCTGTGGGCGAAGCTCACCATGGACTGGACGTTTGACCTGAAGCCCGAGGATGTGTTCTGGTGCACGGCCGACATCGGCTGGATCACCGGCCACGCCTACGTGGCTTACGGCCCCTTGGCCGCAGGCGCCACGCAAATCATTTTTGAAGGCATCCCGACTTACCCGAACGCCGGCCGCTTCTGGCAGATGATCGAGCGCCACAAGTGCTCGATTTTCTACACTGCACCCACCGCGATTCGCTCGCTCATCAAATCAGCCGAGTCGGATGAAAAAGTGCATCCCGACCGCTCTGACCTGACCAGCCTGCGCATTCTCGGTTCGGTGGGCGAGCCCATCAACCCTGAAGCCTGGATGTGGTACTACAAACATGTGGGTGGCGAGCGTTGCCCGATTGTGGACACCTTCTGGCAGACCGAAACCGGCGGCCACATGATCACGCCATTGCCCGGCGCCACGCCGCTGGTTCCCGGCAGCTGCACCTTGCCGCTGCCCGGCATCATGGCGGCGATCGTGGACGAGGCGGGTAACGATGTGCCCAACGGCTCGGGCGGCTTGCTGGTCATCAAGCGGCCATGGCCTTCGATGATTCGCAACATCTGGAATGACCCAGACCGTTTCAAGAAAAGCTACTTCCCTGACGAGCTGGGCGGCAATATTTACCTGGCGGGCGACGGCGCCGTGCGCAGCGAAGACCGGGGCTACTTCCGCATCACAGGTCGTATTGACGACGTGCTGAACGTGTCAGGCCACCGCATGGGCACGATGGAGATCGAATCGGCCCTGGTCGCCAAGTCGGACCTGGTGGCTGAGGCCGCTGTGGTGGGACGCCCGGATGATTTGACCGGTGAGGCCATCTGCGCGTTTGTGGTGCTCAAGCGTCCTTGCCCTACGGGTGACGAGGCCAAAGCCATTGCCAAGGAACTGCGTGACTGGGTGGCCAAAGAGATTGGCCCGATTGCCAAACCCAAGGACATCCGCTTTGGCGAGAACCTGCCCAAGACCCGTTCCGGCAAGATCATGCGACGCCTGTTGCGCTCGCTGGCCAAGGGTGAGTCCATCACGCAAGACACGTCCACACTGGAAAATCCAGCCATTCTGAGCCAGTTGGGTCAGACCTACTGATGCTATAAAATTAATAGCTTCTAACGCACGCAGGACGTGCGGTACAGGCTGATTTCTTATAAATTCAGCCGCATGAAAAAAGCCCGCAGTTTGCGGGCTTTTTGACGTCTGGAGAGGGCTGTTTAACTTGCCAGAATCCAGGCAGCCAGTTTCTTGGCTTCTGCCTCGGTGACTTGCGGATTGGCGGGCATGGGGATCGCACCCCACACGCCAGAGCCGCCTTTCATGATTTTGGCGGCCAGTTTGTCAGCGGCATCTTTTTGACCGGCGTACTTCTTGGCAACGTCTTTATAGGCGGGGCCTACGAGCTTTTTGTCCACGGCATGGCAGGCCATGCAATTCCTGGACGTGGCGAGTGCCTGATCGGCCAATGCAGGGGCTGCTACAGAAACCGTGGCGGCCAAGGCAAAGAGAACACGTTTCATCATTTTTTCCTTGTGGGTGAGTTACAGTCAATTAACGCAATTGTAGGGACGATGGTTGACCCGGTGCAGCCCATCGTCAGTCTTGAAAAACGAGGAGATGGACATGTATTTTCTGGGATTGGGTCTGGTGTTGCTGGCACTGAAGTACCTTGAAATTGGCCCGGTGGCGCTGTGGAGCTGGTGGCTGGTCATGGCGCCATTTGGTCTGGCCGTGGCCTGGTGGGCGTGGGCTGACTCAACCGGTTACACAAAAAAGAAGGCGATGGAGCGCGAAGATGCACGTCGCCAGCTTCGCATTGATCGAAACCGCGAAGCCATGGGGGTACCTGCGCCGAAGAAGCGTCGCTGAACAAAACATCAAGCAAAACGCTGAACAAAAAAAGCCCGCGCAGTCTGACTGCGCGGGCTTTTTTCATGGACTGACTTGAACTGACTTGGCGCGTCAGGTTCAATAGTTGTCGAGCACCGCGCCCTTGCTGGCGGTGGAAGCATTGAACGCAAACTTGGCCTGCACGCCACGGGTGTAGCGCGGTGCGGGCGCCGTCCAGGCGGCGCGGCGCTTGGCGATTTCTTCGTCGCTCACATTGAGTTGCAACAGCAATTGATGGGCGTCGATGGTGATCGAGTCACCTTCCTGAATGAAGGCGATGGTGCCGCCCACAGCGGCTTCGGGCGCCACGTGACCGACCACCATGCCCCAGGTGCCGCCCGAGAAACGGCCGTCGGTGATCAAACCCACCGACTCGCCCAGGCCTTGACCGACCAGCGCACCGGTGGGCGCCAGCATTTCGGGCATGCCCGGGCCGCCCTTGGGGCCCAGGTAGCGCAGCACCATCACGTCGCCCGCCACAATCTTGCCCGCCAGAATGGCGGCCAGGCCGGACTGCTCGTCCTCAAACACCCGGGCCGGGCCGGTCATGACCGGGTTTTTCAGACCGGTGATCTTGGCGACGCAGCCCTCAGGCGACAGGTTGCCTTTGAGAATCGCGAGGTGACCTTGCTGGTACATCGGGTTGCTCAGGGGCCGAATGACATCCTGGTCGGCGCGGGGCGCATCGGGGATGTCTTTGAGCACTTCGGCAATGGTCTGGCCGGTGATGGTGATGCAGTCGCCGTGCAGCAAACCGGCGGACAGCAAGGTCTTCATGACTTGCGGAATGCCACCGGCGCGGTGCAGGTCGACGGCCAGGTAGTCTCCGCTGGGTTTTAGATTGCACAGCACGGGCGTCTTTTGGCGCACGCGCTCAAAGTCGTCAATCGTCCATTCCACGCCCGCCGCGTGGGCAATGGCCAGGAAGTGCAGCACAGCGTTGGTGGAGCCACCGGTGGCCATGATGACGGCCACGGCGTTCTCAATCGACTTGCGGGTCACGATGTCGCGTGGTTTGATGTCTTTTTTGATGGCTTCAACCAGCACCCGGGCTGACTCTTTGGCCGAGTCAACCTTTTCTTCGTGCGGGTTGGCCATAGTGCTGGAGAAAGGCAGGGAGATGCCCAGCGCCTCGAACGCCGAGCTCATGGTGTTGGCCGTGTACATGCCGCCGCAGGAGCCGGTGCCGGGGATGGCGCGTTTTTCAATTTCCAGCAGATCTTCGTCGCTCATGCGGCCGGCGGCATTTTCGCCTACGGCTTCAAACACGCTCACGATGTTGAGGTCTTTGCCTTTGTAATGGCCGGGCAGGATGGTGCCGCCGTACACAAAGATGGCGGGCACGTTGGCGCGCAACATGCCCATCAGGCCGCCGGGCATGTTTTTGTCGCAACCACCGACCACCAGCACGCCGTCCATCCACTGGCCCTGCACGCTGGTCTCGATGCAGTCGGAAATCACCTCACGGCTGACCAGCGAGTACTTCATGCCCTCAGTACCCATGGCCATGCCATCCGAAATGGTGGGCGTGCCGAACACCTGGGCGTTGCCGCCTGCGGCTTCAATCGCATCAATGGCCGCATCGGCGAGCTTTTGCAGGCCGCTGTTGCAGGGCGTGATGGTGCTGTGACCGTTGGCCACGCCAATCATGGGCTTCTTGAAGTCTTCGGCCTCGTAACCCATGGCGTAGTACATGGAACGGTTGGGCGCGCGGGACTTGCCCTCGGTGATGTTCTTGCTGCGCGGGTTCATGATGATCGGTTTGATGTCCATGGGAGCTCTCGGTTGAATGGGGTTGCAGTGGGCTGGGCAGGAGTATGCGCCGGGCTATTATGTTGTTCCAATATATTTTTCAATGCCTATTAATATGTTTTTCATATGAATGAGTCGCAACCCGCCGGGCTTTTGCCGCCGCTGCCCCCCGTCACGCAGCACTTGATTGAGCTGCGCCTGTGGCGCCAGTTTGTGGCCGTGGCCGAGGAGCTGCATTTTGGCCACGCCGCCACCCGCCTGCACATGACCCAACCGCCGTTGACGCAGGCCATCGCCCAGCTGGAAAACCTGCTCGGCGCACGCCTGTTTGACCGGACCAAGCGCAGCGTGCGCCTCACCGCCACAGGCGAGGCGCTGTTGCCGGCCGTCCTGGACCTGCTGGCGCGGGCCCAGGCCTTGCCGGTGCTGGCACGCGCCGCCGCCGCCGGTGAGGTCGGGCACCTGCGGCTGGCCTTTGTGTCCACCGTGGGTTATGCGCTGCTGCCCCAATGGGTGCGGGCGTTTCGGGGGGAGCATCCCAAGGTGCAGCTTGACCTGCTGGAGGCCACCGGCGACCTGCAGTTGCTCGGGCTGGACCGCAGCGAGATGGACGCAGGCTTCATGCTGCATGCGCCGGGCTTCTCGCCGGTGGGGCTGGCGCGGCTGGTGGTGACGCAAGAGCCGCTGGTGCTGGCGCTGCCGGAACAGCACCCTTTGGTGAGTCGGCCGGTGCTGGCCTTGAGCGACGTGCTGGCCGAGCCGCTGGTCATCTTCCCCCGGCGCATCGTGCCCTCTTTGTACGACGCGATCTTCGGGCTTTACCATGCGGCGGGCTGCCTGCCGCTGGTGGCGCAAGAGGCGATTCAGATGCAGACCATCGTGAACCTGGTGTCTGCCGGTCTGGGCGTGGCCTGGGTGCCTGACAGCGTTCGGCAGTTCCAGCGCTCCGGCGTGGTGTACCGTGAGGTGTTGCCCTGGCCGGTGCCCGATGGGGGTCCGGTCCGGGGCATTCCCGGCTGCGAAACCAGCCTGATCTGGCGACAGGACGATGCCAATCCGACGCTGGCGCGGTTTGTTGCCTTTGCCCGGGCGCGGCTCCCTTAACGCTCTGGCCTGCCTCTTTGGGATCATGCACTTGCGTGCACAATGCCGTCCATGCTGATCCATCCTCAAATCAATCCGGTTGCCCTGCAACTCGGTCCCATGGCCGTGCACTGGTACGGGCTCACCTATCTGGCCGCCTTTGGCCTCTTCATGCTGCTGGGCATTCGCCGTCTGCGGCACCAGCCGTTTGCCTCGGTCCAAGGCGCCGGGGCGTGGTCGCGCCAGGACGTGGAAGACATTCTGTTCATGGGGGTGATGGGCGTGGTGCTGGGCGGGCGCATAGGCTACTGCCTGTTTTACAAACCGCTCTATTACCTGGCGCACCCGCTGGAGGTGTTTGCCGTCTGGCAGGGCGGCATGAGTTTTCATGGCGGCATGCTCGGCGTGATCGTGGCCATGATCTGGTTTGCCCGTTCGCGCGGCAAGCCCTGGCTGCAGGTGGCCGACTTTGTGGCGCCCTGTGTGCCCACAGGCCTGGCCGCGGGGCGCGTGGGCAACTTCATCAATGGCGAGTTGTGGGGCCGCGTGAGCAGCCCGGACCTGCCCTGGGGCATGGTGTTTCGGGGCGCGGGGGACTTGCCGCGCCATCCGTCACAGGTTTACCAGTTCTTGATGGAGGGGCTGCTGCTGTTCGTGTTGCTGTGGCTGTATGCGCGCAAGGAACGCAAAGAGGGGCAGGTGTCGGCTATGTTCCTGCTGGGCTACGGCGTGTTCCGGTTCATTGCCGAATTTTTCCGCGAGCCCGACGCGCACCTGGGTATGTTGTCGCTTGGCATGAGCATGGGACAGTGGCTGTGCGTGCCGATGATCGTGGGGGGCATCGGCCTGTGGTGGTGGGCGCGGAAGCACCAGACACGCTGATTTTGTCGGCAGCCCCCGGGTTTGTCCCGGGGTCAAAGTTCTTGTGGATTGGCATTTTATTCATCATAATTATCGGTAATTATGATGAATATCGCAGGCGCCATCGCCAGCCACCACCCTTAACCGCAGACCCACCATGCGCCTGGTTCACAACTCCCTGCACGATGAAGTGGCCGAAGTGCTGCGCAATCAAATCTTTGCGGGCACGCTGGCACCCGGCAGCTTCATTGACGAAGCGGGCCTGTGCAGCAGCCTGAAAATCTCGCGCACCCCCTTGCGTGAGGCGCTCAAGGTACTCAGCGCCGAAGGTCTGGTGCGCCACGAGCCGCGCCGCGGCAGTTTTGTGAACGAGGTCACCGAGCAGGATCTGGACGAGATATTTCCGGTGATTGCCCTGCTGGAAGGACGCTGCGCTTTTGAGGCGGCGCGTAATGCCAGCGACGGCGACATTGCGGCGCTGGACGAATTGCATGCCCGCCTGCAGGAGCACGCGCAGGCCAAACGCATCAACGACTATTACGCGACCAACTTCACCATCCATGAGGCCATCATTACCCTGGCCAACAACCGCTGGCTGGCGCAGGTGATTGCCGATTTGCGCAAGATCCTCAAGCTCGCGCGGTTGCAGCAGTTGCATGCGCCGGGGCGGCTGGAGCAAAGCCTGAACGAACACATGGCGATTTACGCCGCCCTGCGGGCGCGCGACTGCGAAGGCGCAGACGCGGCCATGCGTACCCACCTCACGCGACAGCGTGAGGCCCTGCGCGAACTGGCGCGTCATCAAAAAAGCAGGTTGCTGGCATGAACACCACCGAATGGATCAGTCGTAAAGTTGCCCAAATGCTGCCTGCATCGGCTCATAAGCCAAAAGAGGCTGCAGCCCCCGTGGAGCTTGCGCAGGCAGCTACTAATTCAATAGCATCTCCGGTGGATGGCAAACCGGCCAGCCGCTCCACGCGCGAGCGCCTCTCGGGCACCCTGCGCCACAAGGAAGAAGCGCTCTCGCCGCGGGTATTGCGCCGCACACTGACCGAGCTGCAGGCCGTGGTGGACAGTCACATCAGTGAGGCCGAGGGTGGCCTGCGGGCCAAAGGGGTGGCGCGCTGGTATGCGGCGGCCACGCCTGAGCAGCGGCGCGACTGCTGGCTGCTAATGAGTGAGCAGTTTGTGGCCGACCCCGATATCGTCAAACGCGCGCAGGCCAAGTTTGCGGCCGCGGTGGGCACGCCCGATGAGGCCGCGGCCGAGGTGCAGTACCGCCGCGCCACCGTGTCGCCCCGGCGGCGCCTGCTGCAGCGCTTCAGTGCGTTTCCCGAAGGCATCCGGTTCCTGGTCGATCTGCGGGCCGAGATCCTGCCGCACCTCAGGTCCGACAAACGGCTGCAGGCGCTAGATGTCGAGATGGAGTACATGTTTTCCACCTGGTTTGATGTGGGTTTTCTGGAGCTGCGCCGCATCAGCTGGGACTCGCCCGCGTCCCTGATCGAAAAACTGATCAAGTACGAAGCGGTGCACGACATCAAGAGCTGGGCCGATGTGAAGAACCGGCTCGACTCGGACCGCCGCTGCTACGGCTTCTTTCATCCGCGCCTGCCGGATGATCCCCTGATCTTTGTTGAAGTGGCCCTGATCAACAGCATGGCCGACAGCATCACGCCCTTGCTGGACGAGTCCGCCGATGCGGTGGACGTGAGCAAGGCCACGACCGCCATTTTTTACTCCATCAGCAACACCCAGGTGGGCCTGCGTGGCGTCAGCTTTGGCGACTCGCTGATCAAGCGGGTGGTGGAAACGCTCAAGGCGGAGTTTCCCCGGCTCAAGACCTTTGCCACGCTGTCCCCGATTCCCGGCTTTCGCGCCTGGCTGGGCAAAAATACCGCCGCGATGCTCGACAAGCTCGATGCCCCGGCACGTGAAGCACTCAGTCGCGCGCTGGATGGGGCTGCGGTCGATACCCCCCGCTTGCTGCAGGCGTTTGACAAGCCGCTGGACCTGGACGCTGCATCGCCCGTGCGCCGCTTGCTGCTGCAGTGCGCCGCCCGCTACCTGGGTCGGGAAATGGCGGGCGACAAGCCGCTGGACCCGGTGGCCCGTTTCCATCTGGGCAACGGTGCCCGGGTTGAGCGGCTCAACTGGGGTGGTGACCCCTCGGCGAAAGGGATCAAGCAGTCCTGCGGCCTGATGGTCAACTACCTCTATGACCTTAAAAGGCTGGACAAGTACCGGGCCCAACTGGCCCAAAACAAGATACCGGCATCAGACGACATTGAAGATTTGTATTTTTGACAGACCGTCAGCGCATTTATCTAAAACAACAGGAGACAGACATGACATTGACAGACAACACCTCACCTTCGCGCCGACAGATGCTGCGCCTGGCGGCCGCCGGGATGGCCAGCGGGCCGTTGCTGGGGCGGGCCCAATCCACCTGGCCCGCCAAACCGGTCACCCTCATCGTGCCTTTTCCCGCAGGCGGGGGCACGGACGCCTTTGCCCGGCCGCTCTCGGCCCAATTTTCAAAACTGACGGGAAAACAACTCATCATTGACAACCGCGGCGGCGCGGGTGGCACGCTGGGCGCCAGCATTGCCGCCAAGGCCCAGCCGGATGGCTACACGCTGTTCATGGGCGCGGTGCACCATGCGATTGCGCCGTCCATGTACCCCAAGCTGGACTACGACATTGAGAAAGACTTTGTGCCGCTGGCGCTGCTGGCCAACGTGCCGCAGGTGCTGGTGGTTAACCCCAAACAAGTGCCCGGTGACTTCAAGGCCTTCATGGACAAGGTGCGCCAGAACCCGGGGCGCCTGAACTACGGGTCTGCGGGCGGCGGCACCTCGCACCATCTGGCTGGCGAGTTGTTCAAGCAGCAAACCAAAACCTTCATCACCCACATTCCTTACCGCGGCGCGGGGCCCGCCCTGCAGGACCTGATGGCGGGCAATGTGGACATGATGTTTGACGGCCTGGGCTCATCGGCCGGGCACATCAAGGGCGGGCGCATCAAGGCGTTGATGGTCTCGGGCGCCAAACGCAATGCCGCGTTTCCGGATGTGCCATGCGCTGCCGAGCTGGGCCTGCCCGACTACACCGTCACCACCTGGTATGGCCTGTGGGCGCCCAAAGGTACACCGGCCGATGTGCAGGCCCGCATCGTGGAAGAGGTGCGCCGGGCTGGCGCCACGGATGAACTGAAGGCCAGCTGGGCCAGCAATGGTGCCGAGTTTGGCTATCAGACCCCCGCGCAGTTCGGCGGCTTTGTCAGCAACGAAATAAAACGCTGGGCTGCGGTGGTCAAAGCCTCCGGCGCCAAGCTGGACTGAGCTGGCCGGATTCAACATGCAAGCAACCATCAGTTTTGAGCAACACGCGGGGCTGGCTCGCGTCACCCTCAGCCACGCCGCCCGTTTCAACGCTATGTCCGTGGTCATGTGGCGTGAGTTGCGCTCTGTTTTCGAGCGCATTCAGCGCAGCACGGACGTGGGCTGTGTGCTCATAGTGGGCGTGAATGGCAACTTCTGCTCGGGCGGTGACATTTCGGAATACGCCAGCTTCCGGTTTCAGGAGGCCACGCTGCATGATTTCCATGAAAACGTGGTTTGGGGTGGCTTGCAGGCCATGCTGAACTGCGATGTGCCCATCGTCGCGCAGATTGAGGGCAATTGCATGGGCGCGGGCGTTGAGATGGCCAGTTGCTGCGACATCCGTCTGGCCAGTGCGCAGGCCCGGTTTGGCGCACCGATCGCCAAGCTGGGTTTCCCGATGGCGCCGCGCGAAGCGGCCCTGGTGGCGCGCGAAACCGGGCTGGGCGTTGCCCGCCAGATGCTGCTGGAGGCGGCCCTTTTCAGCGCTGATGACATGAAAACCTGCGGCTTTCTGAGCCGCGTGCTCGCGCCCGATGCCCTGGCCGCCGAGGCGCAGGCCACCGTGGCGCGCATCCTGGCGCTGGCCCCACAGGCCGCCCGCTTGAATAAACAGACCCTTCGGGCATTAAATAGCCCTGTAGCCCAGGTGGAACGTGCGGATATAGCTATAAATTCAATAGCAATTGATTCCCCCCGTGCCTATGCTTACGCTGACAGTGCGGAACACCGGGAGGGCATTCAGGCCTTTCTGGACAAACGAAAACCGCTGTTTTGAATCCTTAAAAATATGCAAACCCAGAACAACTCCAATATCGCCAACGGCAACCTCTTTGCGGCGCTGCGTGCCGCATTCCCCCAAGACCTGGACAGCGTAGCGGTCGAAACCGACAACGGCCTGTTCTACTCCTGGCGCGACCTGGACCGTGCCACGGCCATGATGGCCAATTTGTTCGATTCGCTGGACCTGCCCGCAGGCGCGCGCATTGCCGTGCAGGTGGAAAAGTCGGTGGAAGCATTGGTGCTGTACCTGGCGACCCTGCGTGCAGGCTTTGTGTTTTTGCCGCTCAACACCGCTTACCAAAGTGCCGAGATCGAGTATTTCATCGGCAATGCGGAACCTGCCGTGGTGGTGTGTGCCCCGAACAATTTTGGTTGGGTCAGCAAGATCGCGTTCACCGCAGGCACCCAATACGTCTTTACCCTGGGGGATGACCGCACCGGTTCCTTGCTGGAGCGGGCGTCGCATTGCGCGGACCAGCATGCAGTGGCCGTCAAACAGCCCGATGACCTGGCCGCCATTTTGTACACCAGCGGCACCACCGGCCGTTCCAAAGGCGCCATGCTGACGCACGGCAATATGCTGAGCAACGCCCTGGTGCTCAAAGACTACTGGGGCTGGCGCAGCGCCGAGGAAGGCGGCGATGTGCTGATTCACGCCTTGCCGATCTTCCATGTGCACGGCCTGTTTGTGGCCATTCACGGCGCGTTGATCAACGGCAGCAAGATGATCTGGCTGAGTAAGTTCGATCCCAAGCTGGTGATCCGAAAAATGCCCGAGGCCACGGTGTTCATGGGCGTCCCCACGCTCTATGTGCGCCTGCTGGCCGAGCCGGGCCTGACGAAAGAGGCCGCCCGTCACATGCGCTTGTTCATTGCAGGCTCTGCGCCTTTGCTGTTGGAGACCTTTCATGAATGGCAGGAACGCACGGGCCACACCATTCTGGAGCGTTACGGCATGAGCGAGACGGCGATGCTCACCTCCAACCCCTACGACGCCGCGCAAGGCGAGCGCCGCGGTGGCACGGTGGGTTTCCCGCTGCCCGGTGTCAGCTTGCGGGTGCAAGACGATGAAGGTCAGGCACTGGCGGTGGGGGAGATCGGTGGCATTCAGGTCAAGGGGCCCAATATTTTCAAGGGTTACTGGCGCCTGCCCGAAAAAACGGCCGAAGAATTCACGGCAGACGGCTACTTCAAAACCGGCGACGTGGGCAAGGTGGACGAACGGGGATACGTCACCATCGTGGGTCGCAGCAAAGACCTCATCATCAGTGGCGGCTACAACGTGTACCCTGCCGAGATTGAGGGCTACATCAACGAGTTGCCCGGCGTGGCCGAGAGCGCCGTGGTGGGCATTCCCCATGCCGATTTTGGCGAGGTGGGCGTCGCGGTGGTTATTGCCAAACCCGGCGCCACCCTGGATCCGGTCGGCATCATCGCCAGCCTGAAATCCAGACTGGCCAACTTCAAGATACCCAAGCAGTGTTTTGTGGTGGACGCACTGCCACGCAATACCATGGGCAAAGTGCAGAAAAATGTTTTGCGCGCCCAATACAGTGCTTAACTGACAAAACGCGTAACTGCCAACACACGCTTATGCACGATTGATGCGGATCTGCCGCCGCTGCAGCCCGATTTACCTTAAAACCAGGACCGGAACGTGAGAGTGGGTCAGCACCTGTTGGGTTTCGCTGCCCAGCAACAGGCGCTTGATGCCGCGGCGACCGTGTGAGGCCATCACGATCAGATCGCATTTGTGTTTTTTGGCCGCGGCAATCACGGCGTCCGACACCAGGTCTGATTTGACGGTGATGGCCTTGGTTTTGACGCCTTTGGCCAGGGCTGTTTTTTGTACCGCATCCACAATGGCCTGGCCGTCTTCGGCCCATTGTTTCTCGACGCGGCTCACCTCGGCCGCCTGCAAGGCCAGGCCACCCTCGAAATAGCTTTGCGGGTAGCGGGGGACCACTTTCAATGCCACCAACTCGGCGCCTGCCAGCGCAGCCAGCGCAATGGCGCTGTTGACCGCTTTTTTGGACAAGGTGGAACCATCGGTGGCGACAAGGATTCGTTGGTACATGAAGTGCTCCTGTTTTGTAAAGACTTTCAGCTTACGTCGGCCTTTCCGGGTGACCTTGATCTTTGTCAAGAAAAATGCAGGTGTCGGCGGTTAACCTCGGGTCCCATGCGCTCCGCCCGTCCCACGTCGACTGACCCGTTCCCGCTCCGTCCTTTGAATTTGGAGTCTACGGGGCGGCTGACGCCTGCCGCCAACGAGCCCGATACGGGCGATCTGCATCTGCTGGATGACCCGCAGGAGTGGTCTGCCTTCAGTCGTCCAGACGCGCAGCGCTCCGATGTGTGGGAGTCCAATGTCCTGATTGAAGGCATGCACTGCGCCGCCTGCGCCTTGACGCTGGAGGACGCGCTCTTGAGTGTGGCCGGTGTGGAGAAGGCCGAGGTCAGCGCGGGCAGCCACCGGGCGCGCGTGGTTTGGTCCGCCGGTGCCGTACGACCGTCGGACTGGATGCGGGCGGTTCAAGTGGCGGGTTACCGCGCTGTACCGGCCAATGACGCCTTTGCCCGCGAGCGCCGCAAGGGTGAGAGTCGCAAGGCCTTGTGGCGCCTGTCTGTGGCGGGGCTGTGCATGATGCAGGTCATGATGTATGCCTACCCGGCTTACGTGGCAGCGCCGGGAGACCTGACGCCTGAGATGGAGCAGTTGCTGCGCTGGGCCTCATGGGTGTTGACCTTGCCGGTGATCCTGTTTTCTTGCGGCCCTTTCTTTGGCAGCGCACTGCGTGATGTGATGGCCCGGCGCATCAGCATGGACTTGCCGGTGGCCCTGGGCATGCTGATCACCTTTGTGGTCAGCACGGTGGGCACCTTTGAGCCGCTGGGTCAGTTTGGACGCGAGGTGTACTTTGACTCGCTGACCATGTTTGTCTTCTTTTTGTTGGCGGGCCGCTGGCTGGAACTGCGCTTGCGCGACCGCACCGCGGGTGCTCTGGAAGCATTGATGAACCGGCTGCCCGACAGCGTCGCCCGGCTGAGGGCTGACGGCACGTTTGAGCGGGTGCCGGTGCGCCGCTTGCTGCCGGGTGACACGATTCGGGTGTTGCCCGGCGAGTCCTTTCCCGCTGATGGCGTGGTCTTGCAAGGCGACACGATGGTCGACGAGGCTTTGCTGACCGGTGAGTCGCGCCCGGTCGCCCGGGGTGTTGGCGGACTGGTGATTGCGGGCAGCCACAACCTGTCGACCTTGGTGCAGGTCCGGGTGGAGCGCACGGGTGCGCAAACCCGTTTCGCCCAAATCGTGGCACTCATGGAGCAGGCCTCCACGACCAAGCCGCCCCTGGCCCGGCTGGCCGACCGCATTGCCAAACCTTTTTTGATCGGTGTCTTGCTGGCGGCAGGGCTGGCCTGTGCCTTTTGGTGGGGCAGGGACCCGGGGCATGCCTTGATGGTGGCGGTGGCGGTGCTTGTGGTGACGTGTCCTTGTGCGCTGTCACTGGCAACGCCGGCCGCCATGCTGGCCGCGGCGGGCCATCTGGCCAGGAGCGGTGTCCTGGTGCGTCGGCTGGAAGCGTTTGAAGCGCTCGCTTCCATTGACACCGTGGTGTTTGACAAGACGGGCACCTTGACCCGTGACGCCATGGTGTTGGGCCAGGTTCAGGTCCGGGCCGGTGTGTCGCCCGTGCAGGCGCTGGGTATGGCGGCGGCCTTGGCGCAGTTTTCATTTCACCCGGTTTCACGTGCCCTGGTGGCTGCAGCGGGGCAGGGCGATCAGTCGCCGTGGCTCTCAGATTCTGTGACAGAGCACACCGGACAAGGGGTCTCGGGCCGGGTATGGCAAGCCGACGCCATGCAGGCAAGCTCGGTTTTGCGGCTGGGATCGGCCGCATTTTGCGGCCTGGAGCCGGTCAAGACGGATGTAGTGCAGGTCAGCCTGAGCGATGCGCAAGGTTGGCTGGCCACATTCGAGTTATCTGAGGACGTGCGTCCTGATGCGCTGGACGCCGTGGCTGCGTTGCAGGCGCAGGGTGTTGCTGTGCATCTGTTGTCGGGTGACAGCATGCAGGCCGCTGCACGCGTCGCCACACGGGTTGGTATTTCCCACTTCCAGGGCCTGTGCACGCCGCAAGACAAGCTTGATTTTTTAAAGTCGGCCCAACGGCAGGGTCATCAGGTGGCCATGGTGGGAGATGGCCTCAATGATGGACCGGTGCTGGCTGGCGCCAACGCCTCGTTTGCCTTCGGGCAGGCGGTGCCCCTCGCTCAGGCCCAGGCCGACTTTGTGGTGCTGGGGGATCAACTCAGCGCTGTGGTGCAGTCTGTCCTGCTGGCACGGCGCACCCTGCGGGTGGTGCGGCAAAACCTGTGGTGGGCGGCCATCTACAACGCCGTGTGTGTGCCACTCGCCGTGGTGGGGTGGTTGCCAGCGTGGCTGGCAGGTCTTGGCATGGCCTTAAGTTCTTTGCTGGTGGTTCTCAATGCCTTGCGGCTGTCAAAGGGCGTCAGTCCTAAAAAGGGTCAGTGATGGACATTCTGTATTTGTTGATTCCGTTGTCGGTCATCCTGGTCTTCTTCATTCTGGGGGGGCTGTGGTGGGCGATATATCGGGGGCAGTTCGAGGATATCGAGTCCGAGGGCGAGCGAATTCTGAAGGATTCATAAGAATTCTCCCGAAGGATTGATTTGGGTCAAATGGACTACGGGTTCGCCATAGGAAACTCGGCATAAATAAACTGAGAAGAGGTGAAAATGATATTTCCCAATACGCTAGCGACCAGCTACAACGACAAGGTCGTGAGGCAGTTCGCCATCATGACCGTGGTGTGGGGCGTGGTCGGCATGCTGGTCGGCGTGATCATCGCTGCCCAACTGGCTTGGCCCGAACTCAACCTCGGCATACCCTGGCTAAGTTATGGCCGATTGCGCCCGTTGCATACCAATGCAGTGATTTTTGCGTTTGGCGGTTGTGGTTTGTTTGCCTCCGCTTATTACGTTGCGCAGCGAACCTGCCATGTGCGGCTTTTTGGCGACAAGCTGGCCGCGTTCACCTTTTGGGGTTGGCAGTTGGTCATTGTGGCTGCGGCCATTTCATTGCCTCTGGGGTACACCCAGGGCAAGGAATACGCGGAGCTGGAGTGGCCGATTGACATCCTGATCACGCTGGTGTGGGTGTCTTTTGCCATTGTGTTTTTCGGCACCATCGGTACCCGCAAGGTTCGCCACATTTATGTGGCCAACTGGTTTTTCGGGGCTTTCATCATTGCTGTGGCCTTACTGCATCTGGTCAACAGTGCAGCCATTCCGGCGGGTGCCATGAAATCTTACTCGGCCTACGCCGGTGTGCAGGATGCCATGGTGCAGTGGTGGTATGGCCACAATGCGGTGGGCTTTTTCCTGACCGCGGGTTTCCTGGGCATGATGTATTACTTCATCCCCAAGCAGGCTGAGCGGCCGGTGTACTCCTACCGCCTGTCGATTGTTCACTTCTGGGCTTTGATTTTCACTTACATGTGGGCGGGTCCTCACCACCTGCACTACACCGCCTTGCCTGACTGGACCCAGTCGGTGGGTATGGTCTTCTCCCTGATCTTGTTGGCCCCCAGCTGGGGCGGCATGATCAACGGCATCATGACCCTGTCGGGTGCCTGGCACAAACTGCGTGATGACCCCATCCTGCGTTTCCTGATCGTGTCCTTGTCCTTCTATGGCATGTCCACGTTCGAAGGCCCGATGATGTCCATCAAGACGGTCAACGCCTTGTCGCACTACACCGACTGGACCGTGGGTCACGTTCACTCCGGTGCTTTAGGCTGGGTTGGTCTGGTGACGATGGGTTCCATGTATTACCTGATTCCCCGCCTGTTTGGTCAGAAGCAGATGTACAGCGTCAAAGCCATTGAAATTCACTTTTGGGCCGCCACGATTGGTATCGTGATTTACATCGCCGCCATGTGGATTGCCGGTGTGATGCAGGGCCTGATGTGGCGCGCCATCAACACGGACGGTACCCTGACCTACACGTTTGTTGAGTCGGTCAAGGCGACTTATCCTTTCTATGTGCTGCGTCTGCTGGGTGGTTTGCTCTATCTCGGCGGCATGATCATCATGCTCTGGAACACACTGAAGACAGTGAGCAACGGCCGCTCTGCCACCGTGAATATCTCGGCCCCGGTTGCACCTGCCCACGCCTGAAAAGGAAAATACCATGGCAAATAACAATACAAGCGGCGGTCTGTCGCACGAAAAAATAGAAACCAACAATTTCTTGATGATCGTCCTGATCTTGCTGGTCCTGCTGGTCGGCGGTTTGGTGGAAATCGTTCCGCTGTTCTTCCAGAAGTCCACGACTGAGCCGGTCAAGGGCCTGATGCCCTACACCGCGCTCCAGTTGGCCGGGCGCGATATCTACACACGGGAAGGTTGCTACAACTGCCACTCTCAAATGATTCGCCCGTTCCGGGCCGAGACACTGCGTTATGGGCACTATTCGGTCGCTGGCGAGTTTGTGTATGACCACCCGTTCCAGTGGGGCAGCAAGCGTACCGGACCGGACCTGCACCGCGTAGGCGGCAAGTACAGCGACCAGTGGCACGCCACCCACCTGAACAACCCGCGTGATCTGGTGCCAGAGTCCAACATGCCCGCATATCCCTGGCTTCTCAAAAACGCTGTGGATGCCGCGTCTGTACCCGGGAACATGAAAGCCTTGCGTACCGTGGGTGTGCCCTATACCGACGAGCAGATAGCAACAGCGGCAGCAGACGTCAAGGGCAAAACCGAAGTGGAGGCCGTCATTGCCTACCTTCAGGTTCTGGGTACCTTGGTCAAGTAAACGGGAGCGTCAAGATGAACTTTGATATCAACACGCTGCGTTCGCTGGCTACGGTCGCCAGCTTCATTACTTTCATCGGCATCATGGTGTGGGCGTATTCCCGTCGCAACGCGGCTGATTTCGAGGAGGCCGCCAATCTTCCTTTCGAGCAAGACTGACGAACCGCACTACAAGGAAAAAAAATGAGCGACTTCACAAGCAATTTCTGGGCGATCTACGTTTCCGGAATTACCGTTGTCAGTATCCTGGCCTGTCTTTTGCTGCTGTGGTTTTCAGGCAAAGCCAAGGCCATGACCGCCAGCGACAACACCACGGGTCATGTGTGGGACGGCGATTTGCGTGAGATGAACAACCCCCTGCCGCGCTGGTGGGCATGGCTGTTCGTGATCACCATCGTCTTTGCCTTTGCTTATCTGGCGCTGTACCCGGGCTTGGGTACCTATGCCGGAAAACTGGGCTGGACGTCGACGGGCCAGCACCAAGCCGAGGTGGACAAGGGCAATGCCGAGGTGGCCCCCTTGTACGCCAAATTTTCCGGCATGAAGCCTGAAGACGTGGCCAAGGACGCACAAGCCATGGCCATTGGTGAGCGTCTGTACATGAACAACTGTGCGCAGTGCCACGCGTCCGATGCGCAGGGCAGCAAAGGCTTTCCCAACTTGACCGATGGCGACTGGTTGCATGGTGGCGCGCCTGAAAAAATCAAGGAAACCATCACTGGCGGCCGTATCGGCATGATGCCCCCGATGGCCGCAGCGGTCGGGACGGCCGACGACGTGAAAAACGTGGCGCAGTATGTGCTGAGCCTGTCGGGTAGCCCCCACGATTCATTGCAGGCGTCGTTGGGCAAGTCCAAGTTCACCGCATGCGCGGCATGCCATGGCATGGATGGCAAAGGCAACCAGGCCCTGGGTGCGCCTAACCTGACGGACGACATCTGGCTGCACGGGTATGGCGAAACCGCCATCATCGCGATGGTCAACGGAGGCAAGACCAATCAGATGCCAGCGCAGGCAGGCAAGCTGACGGAGGCGCAAATCCATGTATTGGCGTCCTATGTGTGGGGACTCTCCAACAAGGGCGTGGCCGCTGCACAGTAAGCGCGTACGGTTAGCGCCATTGATTTTTAAGTGAGACGAATTGAGCAACACTGATTCCGAGGTACGAAAAATCATCCCCATCATCCCGCAGGAACCGGATGAGGTGATGGTGTCTCTCTACGCATCACACGAAAAAATCTATCCCCGCAGCGTCTCGGGTCTGTTTTCGAACTGGCGTTGGGGGATGGTTTTTTTGACCCAATTGGTGTTTTACGGCATGCCATGGCTGGAGTGGGGTCAGCGGCAGGCTGTTCTGTTTGATCTGGGCGCCCGGCGCTTCTACATCTTTGGTTTGGTGCTGTACCCGCAGGATTTCATTTATCTCACGGGTATTCTGGTGATCTCCGCTCTGTCGCTGTTCCTGTTCACCGCGGTTGCAGGCCGATTGTGGTGTGGCTATGCCTGCCCTCAAACGGTGTACACCGAAATTTTTCTCTGGATAGAAAAAAAAGTGGAAGGTGACCGTTCTGCGCGCATGCGTCGTGACGCCAAACCTTGGTCGGTGGACAAAGTTACGCGCAAAAGCACCAAACATTTTCTTTGGCTTGCGGTGGCCCTGTGGACGGGCTTTACCTTTGTGGGCTATTTCACGCCCATCAAGGAACTGGGTGTTGAATTTCTGCAGATGAGCATGAGCTCCTGGGAAGTTTTCTGGACATTCTTTTACGGTTTTGCCACCTACGGCAACGCAGGCTTTATGCGCGAGCAGGTTTGCAAACACATGTGTCCGTATGCGCGCTTCCAGAGTGCCATGTTTGACAAAGACACGCTCATCGTTACCTATGACAGCGAGCGTGGGGAGCCACGGGGCGCCCGGTCCCGCAAGGCGGACCCCACAACGCTGAACCTGGGTGCCTGCGTGGATTGCAGCCTGTGTGTGCAGGTGTGCCCGACCGGTATTGATATACGCAAGGGCTTGCAGTACGAATGCATTGGTTGCGGCGCGTGCGCGGATGTGTGCGATACCGTGATGGACAAAATGGGTTATGCGCGAGGTCTGGTCAAGTACACGACCGAAAACGCCATGAACCAGCACTGGACCAAGGCGCAAACCTGGCGCCATGTGTTTCGACCCCGGGTGTTGATCTACACGGCCATTCTGGCCACCATTGTGGTGGCCATGCTGGTCAGCCTGTCCATGCGCTCGCCCTTCAAGGTGGATGTGGTTCGTGACCGCGGCGTCATGGCGCGCATTGTGTCGGGCGGAAAGATTGAAAACGTGTACCGCCTCCAGGTCATGAACGCCACCGAGTCGGCCCAGCATTACAAGATTGCGGTCACCGGGTTGACAGGTTTGGCCGTGAATTCAGAAAGCATGGTGATGGTTGAGGCCACCCAGTCGCGCTGGATTGCGGTACGGGTTCAGGCGCCTTTTGATGCGGCTGCGCCCGGTTCTCATCCCATTCAGTTTGAAATTGATTCGGTGGATTCACCCGGGCACGTGTCTGAAAAGTCTGTCTTTCTGGTTCCTCAATAAGGATTGGTCATGAAAAAAAATACCATTGATGCAGGTGCACCCTGGTGGAAGTTCGGTCATGTGTGGCTGGTGGTGGCAGGCCCCGTCATTGTGGTGGTCGCAAGTTTCATCACCTTGTACCTGGCCATCACCCGGCCCGAGCAACTGGTATCGGAAGACTATTACCAAAAAGGCATTGAAATCAACAGGACGCTGGGTAAGGACGGGAATGCCGCCAGCCTGGCACCCGCGCTGCAGGCACGTAACCACGCTCAGACGGGTGTGGTACCCATGCCTGCGCCGCCAGCGGTCAAACCTTGAGCCCGATTACGGTTAACGCAGTTCTCAAAGGATTTTCTCCATGCGCTCACAACGATTGATGTGGATTGTTTGGCCGGCCTTCATGGTGGCCTGCATCCTGGAAGGTCTGGTGTTTGCGATGATTGATCCGCAAGATCTGCACTGGTTTGGTCAGCCCGTGGCACTGTCGCGGCAAGGGGTTTACACCGTGGCATTTTTTTTGTTCTGGGGTGTGGTCATGGTCTCTGGCGCCCTGACCACGCTGTTGTCGATGTCACCGTTTGAAGTCAACCGCTGTCCCATGCCCAACGAAGCGCGCCCGGATGCCTGTCCCAAGCAGGGTTCCTGCTGAACCCGCTTCTTGTATCGGTCTAATTGCAGGCCTTGGGGTTGACGATCTCTTTGAGCGCGTCGGTGTTGAGAATCTGCACATGGCGTTGTTTGACCTCGACAATGCCGTCGGCTACAAACTTGGAAAAAGTGCGGCTGACGGTCTCCAGCTTCAAGCCCAGGTAGCTGCCAATTTCTTCACGCGTCATGCGCAGAATCAGCTCTGATTGAGAAAAACCACGCGCATGCAGGCGCTGCACCAGGTTCAGCAAAAAGGTGGCCAAACGCTCCTCGGCCCGCATGCTGCCCAAGAGCAGCATGACGCCGTGTTCGCGCACGATTTCGCGGCTCATGATTTTGTGAACATGGCGCTGCAACGCGGAGACTTCCCGGGACAGTTCTTCAATCCGGTCGAACGGCATGACGCAGACTTCTGCATCTTCAAGGGCAACGGCATCGCAGGTATGGTGTTCATTGACGATGCCATCCAGACCAATAACTTCCCCCGCCATTTGAAAACCTGTGACCTGATCCCGGCCATCTTCTGAGGCAACACAGGTCTTGAAGAACCCGGTGCGGATGGCGTACAGATTGGCAAACTTTTCACCATTTCGAAACAGTGTGGTGCCGCGTTTGACCTTGCGCCGTGCCGCCACGATCACATCAATGCGGTCCAGTTCGTCCGAACTGAGGCCAATCGGCATGCACAGCTCCCTCAAGTTGCAGTTGGAGCAGGCGACTTTGATGGTTTCAGGATTCATGCGAATGATTTTGGCACCAAATGGCCTCCAGCCCTGATGTGTGTCAAAGATTAAGGCCCATGAATGCAGCAATTTTTGATTTGAATCAAGAATCCAATTGGGTGCTTGAGGCACATTCGTCAGCATTGTGAAGGACTCCCCATGACAGCCGTCGTTGCTGAACCTATTTCTGAAGACCTGTTGCGCCGGTTTGATGTGTCCGGGCCCCGCTATACGTCCTACCCGACGGCGGACCGCTTTGTGGAAGCGTTCGCCGCAGACGACTACACCCAGGCGTTGAAGCTGCGCCGATCAGGTGCGGCGGGCATGAGGACGCCTTTGTCCCTGTATGTCCACATCCCCTTTTGCGAATCGCTTTGCTACTACTGTGCCTGCAACAAGATCATCACCAAGCACCATGACCGCGCCACGTCTTATCTGCGTTATCTGAGTCGTGAGGTGGATCTGCACACCGCACAACTGGGTGTCGGGCAGACCATTACCCAACTGCATTTGGGGGGCGGAACACCGACCTTCTTGTCGGATGACGAACTGCGTGAACTCATGGGCATGCTGCGTCGCAACTTTACCTTTGCCTCGGGGGGCGAATATGCCATTGAGGTTGATCCGCGCACGATTGACGCCACCAGGCTCGATACGCTGGCGGAACTCGGCTTCAATCGGTTGAGTTTCGGTGTTCAGGACTTCGACCCGGCGGTGCAAAAAGCGGTACACCGGGTACAGCCGGTCGAGCAGGTTTTTGCCTTGGTGGAAGCGGCTCGCCAGCGCAACTTTGATTCCATCAATGTGGACCTGATCTACGGCTTGCCCCAGCAAAGCCCGGAGTCGTTTGACCGCACCCTGGCGCAAGTCATTGAGTTGCGGCCCGAGCGCATCGCGCTTTACGCCTATGCGCACTTGCCGGAGCGTTTCAAACCCCAGCGCAGGATTGCCACGGTTGAGTTGCCCAGCGGCGCAGCCAAGGTGGCGATGCTCGCGCGCTCGCTGGCCGCGTTCATGGGGGCAGGCTATGTGTATGTCGGCATGGACCACTTTGCGCTGCCCACCGATCCGTTGGCAATCGCCAAGCGGCAGGGGCGGCTGCATCGTAATTTTCAGGGGTACAGCACGCAGCCCGACTGCGATTTGATTGGTCTGGGCGTGTCCTCCATTGGTCGTATTGGGGCGACTTACAGCCAGAACGCCAAGACGCTGGAAGAGTATTACGACCACCTTGATCAAGGGCATTTCCCCGTGGTGCGTGGGCTGGCGCTTTCACGTGATGACCTGATCCGACGTGCGGTCATCATGGCGTTGATGTGCCAGGGCCAGTTGTCATTTGAGTCGATTGAACTGGCTTATCTCGTCGACTTCAAGAGTTACTTTGCGTCTGAATTGGAGGCACTGCAGCAATTGGCCGGGAAAGGATTGGCCACCGTGGATGACTCCGGCATTCAGGTGACCGCCATGGGCTGGTTTTTTGTGCGTGCCGTGGCCATGGTGTTTGACCGCTATCTGCAGACTGACCGTACCCGGGCCCGTTTTTCCAAGATCATTTAGCATCGCCGGATGCAATCTTCACTCGCTGTCACTGCACTTTTGATGGGTCTGGCCGGTGGGCCGCACTGCATTGCCATGTGCGGTGCGGCCTGTGCGGGCATTGGGCAGGCGGCCGGGTCCGACAAGAACGCGGCCATGTGGACGTTTCAGGCGGGGCGGGTGCTGGGTTATTCGGCGTTGGGCGCTCTGGCAGCGGCTTCCATGCAGGGTCTGGGTTGGTTGACCATTCAGTCAGCCGCTTTGCGACCGGTGTGGACACTATTTCATGTGGCTACTTTTGTACTTGGCATGTTGTTGCTGTGGCAAGCCCGGCAACCGGTCTGGCTGGAGCAGGCGGGCAGAAAAATTTGGGCTGGTGCACGCGCATTGGCTGCAGGGCAGGGCAGGGGCGCACCCCTGGTGATCGGCGCGTTGTGGTCGTTCTTGCCTTGTGGGCTGCTTTATTCGGCGCTCCTGGTGGCTGCACTGAGCGGTAAAGCGCTTGATGGTGCTGGCGTCATGGCCTTGTTCGCACTGGGGACCAGCGTGTCCATGATGGCGGGCCCCTGGTTATGGCTGCGTTTGCGTGGCAAGGGCACGCAAGGTGGCGCTGGCGATTGGGGTGTGCGCTTGGCCGGGTTGGCACTGGCGGCCAGCTCTGCCTGGGCCTTGTGGATGGGGTTCGCTCACAACGCTGCACCCTGGTGCGTCACGCCCTGACGAGAGACCCATGCAAGTTCATCGTATTTTGACCCGGTCGCCCTCCTTGAGTTTGGTATCCGGATAGACGATGACCCGGGTCCCTGCAGGCAGTCCCGATTTGACCCAGGCATCGACGCCATTGCGCGCGGTCACTTCAATTTCACGCAAACGGGCATGGCCGTTGTCCTGTACAAACAGGCCTGACCGCGCACCGACCGGAAACAGCGCGCTGACCGGCACCTTGATCGCGTTCTCAACCACCTGAACCAGCACCTGTACATCGACCTTGAAGCCGTCGCCCAGCGACTTCCACTTTTCAGGAGGGGACGTGATGTCCACAATCGCGTTGACCCGCTGTTCCTCGACTCCGAGGGCCGAAACTTTGGTAAAGGCCGCTGGTTCAACGAGCCGCACTTCGCCAGCAAGCACCTCAGGCCCGCCCCAGTTGGAGAGCAGCACAGCGGTGCCTGGTTTGATCTGCGCTGCGTCTTCGGTCAGGATGTCCACCACCACCTCCAACCGGGCCGGGTCGCCCAGTTCCATGAGTGCTGTGCCTGCCATCACCACGCCTTCGCTTTGTTGCAGTATTTTCAGCACCTGACCCGCAACGGGCGCCTTGACTTGGTAGGCGAGCTGCTGGCTGCCCGGCGTGACTTGTGAAAACTGTTTCAAAGCGATGCGCGACTGCTCCAGTTCGTGGCGGGCTGCGTTTTCTTCCTGGCGCGAACTTTCGAGTTCTTTCTCACGCAAACGAACATTCAGTCGACCGGTTTCATTCTGGTTGGGTGAAATAAAGCCCTGTTGGGCCAGCGCTTCGCTGCGTTTGAGTTCGACCCGTACCTGGTCCAAGGCGGCAGAGGCACGCCCCACATTGGCCTGCGCCCGCGCTACCGAAGCCTGCATGGCGCTGATATGGGCGCCTTGCTCGGCGCGTGCACGTTCATCTAGCAACGCCGGGGCGACCGGCCAGAGCGTGGCCACCACGGCGTCACGCGCGACCCAATCGCCCTGTTTCAGGCTGATACGGGCAACCCGTCCCGAAAGCGGGGTGGAGACCTGGTAACGGTCGCGAACCCGTGTCTTGCCATCTTCCTGCACCGTACGCTCAAACCGGCCTTGTGCCACTGTGGCGACTTCAACCACTGCGGGCGTCGGCATGAAGGCCCATACCAGCAGTGCCACCACCAGCAACGCCAGAAAGGCGAAACCTATTTTTTTCTTCATCGTTTTCTCCCGTATCCTTACTCTCGTGTTTTGAGAACACCCACCAAATCCAGCGTGTCCACCCGGCGTCGCACGATAAGTGCGCTGACCACCCCGGCGCCACAAATGCACAGGGCTGCAAAAGCGTAAGTCGCGGGCTGAATCACGAATGGAAAGAAAAACTCATCGGTCTTGATCAGGCTGACAATGCCGGATGCCAGCAGGTAGCCCAGCAGCATGCCCAGGGGGATCGCCAGCACAATCTCAATGGCCAGTTCGCCCAGCAAAAAGGCCGAAACCTCCCCCCGGGTGAACCCCAGTACCCGCAGGCTCGCCAGTTCCCAGGCACGCTCGGCCAGCGCAATGCGGGCGTTGTTGTAAACCACGCCAATCGCAATGATGATGGCAAAGGTGGTCAGGATGCCGCTGAACACCCTGACGTTGCGGGCGGTGACCTCGTCAATGTTTTGTCGCATGACTGATTTGCTGACCGCGGCGGCCACCCGTGGCAACTCCTTGAGCCGGTTCAATAACGTGGCTTCGTGTCCGCGCTCCACGGCGACGGTGACCTGGCTGACAACATCGCCTTCCCGCAAAATTTGGTTCAAGGCACGTCGTTCCATGTAGGCGTTCATGCCCATCATTTCATTGACCACGCCGGTCACGTGCAGCGACAAGACCTCCCGGCGTCCTTCCAGCAGTTCAATTCGCACGGTGTCGCCCGGCTTCACCATGAGGCGATCCGCCAGACGGTCAGTCAGCAACAGACCGCCCGGCGGTGGATTGAAGACCTGGCGGTCCATGCCCACGATGCGGTGCAGTGCGGGTTGCTCGGCTTTTCCCTGCAGGGTGCCCCGCCAAGTGTGATTGGCGTTGACCAGGCGGGCCGAGATGCTCCGGGCACCTTCCACGGCGGTGACGTGGGGCAGTCTGGCCATGTCCTGCAGCACGCGGGCCGGGCCGGCTTCAATCAACCCAATGGATACGTCGCCCCGCAGTACCTGGTGGAACTGTGTGTCCATCAGCACCACGATGGAGTCCCGCCAGAACGCGCCGCTGATCACGATCGCCATGGCCACCGCAATACCGAAGATGGTCAGCGCAGTGCGCAGCAGCCGGCGTTCCATGGTGCGCAAAATCATGCGCATGGCGGGAGACACCCAGCGTTGCAGGCCCCAGCGCTCGATCAACATGGGTTTGTAGACGCCGGGCGAGGGCGGGCGCATGGCGTCGGCGGGGGCCAGGGTGACGGTGGCCCGTATCGCATTGAGGGTCGCCAGCACGGCGGCGAAGAAGGCCACGCCAACGGCCGTCAGAACCAGTTCGGGCTTGACCCGGTAACGCAGCTCCGGAAACCGGAATACATCGGCATAAATGCCCACAAACCAGTGCCCCATGACCGCCCCCAAGGCCAGGCCCAGCACCACACCAAGTACCACAATGACCATGACCAGTTTCAGGTAGTGCAGACCAATGGTCCGGTTGTCATAGCCCAGTGCCTTCAGCGCTGCAATCTGTTCGCGTTGCGTTGCAATCTGCCGTCCCAGCACCACGTTCAATAAAAACCCGGCGACCGCCAGAAAAATGCTGGGCAGCACGGTGCCCAGCACCCGCTGCTCCTTGATTTCGGAGTCCAGAATCATGTGGGACATCTGCAGATCGCGGCCATGCGCACTGATGCCTCCAAACGGTTCAAGCAGGCGGTTGAGTTGATCAATCACAGGCCCCTCGGTCGCGCCGGGGCTCAGGCGCACCGCCACCTGGTTGAACGCACCTTCCATGTTGTAGGCCGCGGCCAGTGCCTGGCGGTCGATCCAGAAGACGCCAAAACCGCGCTGGTCTGGCGAGCCGCCCATGCCCGCAAAGATGTACTCGGGTGAGAGGGCAATGCCCACAATCAGCAGTTCTTCGCGTTTGCCATTGACCAGGGCGCCAATGCGGTCACCCGGTTTCAGTTGGCGTGCCACCGCAAAACCTTCAGACACCAGTGTCTCGATGGCGCCACTGTGGTGCGCCCCGATCATGCGGCCCTGGCGCAGGTTCACCTTGTTCAGGCGCTGGGGCGCGCGGGCGTCGAGCCCGATCAGGCGGCCAATGATGGGGTCTGCCACATTGGGAATGCTGATCGGCACCACCTGCGTGAGCGAGGTTTCCACATGCGCCGCACCGGTCATGCGTTCCAACTGGCGTTCCAGCGAGAGTGGTGCCCGTTTGAGGGTGGAAAACACGTCGGCAAACCGGGCATCGGCGTAATACAGGTCACGTGACCAAGAGAGCGCGTCGTAGGCGCTGAAACTGGTGATGAAACCCGCCACGCCACTGGCCACCACCAGCGCGATGGTCAGAGCCTGACTCCACATCAGGCGCAGATCCCGCAGCAGCTTGCGGTCAAGTGCTTTCACGCAGCGACCTTCACCACGACAACTCGCTGGGTTTGAGTTTGTGGACGTTTTGCTCTACCCGCTGGATGCGCCCGCCACCCAGGTACAGCACGCGATCCGCCATGCTTGCAATTGCGGCGTTGTGGGTGATGACGATCGCCGTGGTGCCCAGTTCGCGGTTGATGCGCTCGATCACCTCCAGCACCAGCTTGCCGGTCACGTAGTCCAGCGCGCCGGTGGGTTCGTCGCACAGCAGCACCTCCGGGCGTTTGACAATGGCCCGGGCAATCGCCACGCGCTGCTGCTCGCCCCCCGAGAGTTGTGACGGAAAGTGGTCGAGCCGCTCCGCCAGGCCTACCAGCGTGAGGGCCTCAACGGCGGGCATGGGGTCGTGGGAGATGTCGGTCACCAGTTCCACGTTTTCGCGCACGGTCAGGCTGGGAATCAGGTTGTAGAACTGGAACACAAAGCCCACGTGCTCACGCCGGTACTGGGTCAGTTGCGCCTCGGTCGCCGCCGTGAGGTCATGTTCGGCAAATTGAGCGGTGCCGCTGCTGGGGCGGTCCAGGCCGCCCAGAATATTGAGCAGGGTCGACTTGCCGCTGCCCGAGGGGCCGAGCAGCACAATGAATTCCCCGCGGTAAATGGTCAGGTCCACATCTTGCAAAGCGTTCACCTTCACTTCCCCCATCTGGTAGACCTTGCCCAGGCCCTGGGCCATGAACACGGCAGGGCGTCCTTGTGCGTCAACGGCGGGTTGATCTGGGACAGGGGGCGCTCGCGGGATGGGGACAGATTTGGAGGAGGGCACAGTCAGGACCTTGTGGGTCAGCGATTGATGTTTTCACTATGACACGCAAGAGCTGCGCTGCAATTGATGTGTATCAAGACGCGGCGTCTTGTGTCACGGCTGGGATAATCGGGGTCATGTCAAGCCCGAATCTCATTCCCCCCGACCGCTGGAAGCTCTCCGTTGCCCCGATGATGGATTGGACAGACCGTCATTGCCGCTACTTTCACCGTCTGTTGTCTCGCCACGCCCTGCTGTATACCGAAATGGTGACCACCGGCGCGTTGATCCATGGCGATGTGCCGCGCCATCTGGCTTACAACACAGAAGAGCACCCGGTCGCCCTGCAACTGGGGGGCAGCGAGCCCGCTGACCTGGCCCGGTGTGCCCAACTGGGTGAATCCTGGGGTTACGACGAAATCAACCTGAACTGCGGCTGCCCCAGCGAGCGGGTGCAGCGCGGGGCTTTTGGCGCCTGTCTGATGAACGAGCCCCAGCTGGTGGCCGACTGCGTCAAGGCGATGGTGGACGTGGTGCAAGTGCCTGTGACCGTCAAGCACCGCATTGGCATCGACAAGACCGAGAGTTATGAGTTTGTGCGTGATTTTGTGGGCACGGTGGCGGATGCGGGTTGCCCGACCTTCATCGTGCACGCTCGCAACGCCTGGCTCAAGGGCCTGAGCCCCAAGGCCAACCGTGAGGTGCCGCCACTGCGCTACGACGTGGCCTATCGGCTCAAACAAGACTTTCCCGCACTCACCATCGTCATCAACGGCGGCATCACCACCAACGAACAGGTGGCCGGGCATCTGGCGCACCTCGACGGCGCCATGCTGGGCCGCGAGGCCTATCACAACCCCTGGTGGCTCGCCTCCTGGGATGCCGCCTTTTATGGCGCTGCAGCCTCTGACATCACCCGCGAGTCGGTCGAAGCGCAGATGTGCGACTACATGGCCCGCCAAGCCGCCGAACATGGCACGCCTTGGGCCACCATTGCCCGCCACATGCTGGGTCTGCGCCACGGTTTGCCGGGTTCGCGTCGCTGGCGCCAGGTCTGGAGTGACCACAAGCTCAAGGGTTTGCCCGCCCATGAGGTGATGGCCATGGCCCACGACACCGTGGCTGCGTGATTTATAAGAAATCAGCCTCTAGCCCACGTCGATAGTTCGCCGGTAGCTATTAATAATATAGCGGATTGAGAGCCTCTTGGCCTTGAGTCCAAGCGGGCAGGGCGTGGCGGCGGCAACCGGGCCAGGTAGGTGGAGCCTCCGTCAATGGCTCGGGCACTTGCCATCAGGCGCTCAAGCCTGGCAAGTTATCATGAGGTCTTGTCGCGCGGGCCTTCAGGCCCTGCGGAAATCAGATAAAAACCAGTCAAATCAACAGCTTAGAACGATAGCGATTCGTGCGCCTCAATTCAATCAAGTTATCCGGGTTCAAGTCTTTTGCTGAACCGACCAATTTCATGCTGCCCGGGCAGCTGGTCGGCGTGGTGGGGCCGAACGGTTGTGGCAAATCCAACATCATGGATGCCGTGCGCTGGGTGCTGGGCGAGTCCAAGGCCTCCGAACTGCGTGGCGAGTCAATGCAGGACGTTATTTTCAATGGCACCAACACCCGCAAACCGGCCAGCCGTGCCAGTGTGGAGCTGGTGTTTGACAACGCCGACCACCGCGCAGGCGGCCAGTGGGGCCAGTTTGGCGAGATTGCCGTCAAGCGCGTGCTCACGCGCGACGGCACCAGCAGCTACTACATCAACAACCAGCCGGTGCGCCGCCGCGACGTGCAGGACGTGTTTCTGGGCACCGGCCTGGGCCCCCGGGCCTACGCCATCATTGGCCAGGGCACCATCAGTCGCATCATCGAGTCCAAACCAGAAGAGTTGCGCCTGTTCCTGGAAGAGGCCGCCGGGGTCTCCAAGTACAAGGAGCGCCGCCGCGAGACCGAAAACCGCCTCAGCGACACGCGTGAAAACCTGACCCGCGTGGAAGACATCTTGCGTGAGCTCAATGCCAACCTCGAGAAGCTGGAAAAGCAGGCCGAGGTGGCCAAAAAGTACAACACGCTCACCGCTGATGTGACGCTCAAGCAGCATCAGTTGTGGTTTTTGAAGCGCACCGAGTCCGAGGCCGACCAGGCCAAGGTGAAGGCCGACGCCCAGGGCGCGGTCAATGCGCTGGAGAGCCGTGTGGCCGACCTGCGCCACATTGAGGCGGAACTGGAGACCGTGCGCCAGGCCCATTACGCCGCGGGCGATCAGGTCAACCAGGCCCAGGGCCTGCTGTACGAGGCCAGCACCGAGGTGGGTCGGCTGGAGGCCGAAATCCGCTTTGTGGTCGAAGGCCGCCAGCGCGTCGAGCAGCGTCTGGTCACACTCAAGGAGCAAACCGCCCAGTGGGCCACCCGCAAGGACGACGCCCAGACGGAAATAGAAAGCCTGCTGGAACTGGAGATGCTGGGCGAAGAAAAAACCGAGCTGCTGGCCGCGCAGGTGGAAGACCAGGCCCAGCAATTGCCTGACCTGGAAGAAGCCTTGCGGCTGGCGCAAAAAGGCGCCAACGAACAACGCGCCAGCGTCGGCCAGGTGCAGCAGCAAATCCAGGTGCTCGCCGCCGACCAGCGCAGCATTGAAGAACAGTCACGCCAACTCGGCAGCCGCCGGGAGCGCCTGAGTGCGGACCGCAATGCGCTCGCCGCGCCTGATGAAGCCCGTCTGGTCAACCTGCAAGAGCAGCTCGACCAGGCGCAGGAGACCGCCAGCGTCGCCGAAGGCCGCTTGTTTGAACTGCAGGACACCGTGCCGCAACTCGATGACGCCAGGCGCCAGCAGCAGCAATTGGTTAACACCGAGTCGGCACGTCTGGCCGACTTGTCGGCCCGGATGGAGGCGCTCAAGGCCTTGCAGGAAAAGGTCAAGACCGATGGCAAGTTGCAGCCGTGGCTGGCCAGGCACGGGCTTGAATCCCTGCAGGGCTTGTGGAGCCGCATCCACATTGAGCAAGGCTGGGAAAACGCGCTCGAAGGCGCCTTGCGCGAGCGCCTGGGTGCGCTGGAAGTGTCACGGCTTGAGATGGTGCGGGCCTTTGGCAACGACGCGCCGCCCGCCAAGCTGGCGTTCTACAGCCCGCCGCTGGCTGCATTGCCGGAAAAAGCGGCTGTGCTGCCGCGCCTGTCAGACCTGCTGCGCATCAACGACGCAGGGCAAAAAGCGGTGCTGGCCGATTGGCTGCAAGGCTGTTTCACCGCCCACACGTTTGAAGACGCCATGGCCCGTCGCGCTGATTTGCAGCCCGGTGAATTGATTTTTGTGAAGTCCGGGCACGCCGTGGGCCCGTACAGCGTGAGCTTTTATGCGCCGGATTCCGAGCAGGCGGGTCTGCTCGCGCGTGCCCAGGAAATTGAAAACCTGGCGAAGCAGTTGCGCGCCCAGGTGATGATCAGCGACGAATCCCGCTCCGCCCTGGTGCGGGCCGAGGCCGCCTACGCCGACGCGTCGCAGCGTCTGGTCGTGGTGCGACGTGAGGCCACCGAGAGCCAGAGCCGTGCGCATGAACTGCAGGTCGAAACCCTGCGACTCACGCAGCTGGCTGACCAGGCCCGTGTACGCAGCGCTCAAATCACCGGTGACCTGGCCGAAGTGGATGCCCAGTTGGGTGACCTGCAGGAGCGTCGTGTCACCGCAGAGGCCCGCTTTGAAGAGTTGGACATGCAGCTGGCCGACACCCAGGAGCGCCATGCCCAACTTGACGAACACGTGATCAGCGCCGAGCGCAAGCTCAACGAGTGCCGTGAGCAGCAACGCAGCTTGGAGCGCCAGGCGCAAGAGGCCACGTTTTCCATGCGCAGCCTGGACGCCCGCAAGGCCGAGTTGTCGCGCGCCATCGAAACCGCCACACAACAGGCCACCTCCCTCGGCGCCGAAGCATTGCGGGCGGTTGAAGAACTGGCCCGCCTCAATGATGCGGCGGCCCAGGGCGGCTTGCAGACCGCCTTGTCGGCCAAGATGGAGCGCGAGCAGTCCTTGGGTGCCCGGCGCAGCGAATACGATGACCTGACCGCCAAACTGCGCGCCAGCGACGAACGCCGCCTGCAGCTGGAGCGCGAGCTCGACCCGCTGCGCCAGCGCATCACCGAGTTCCAGCTCAAGGAGCAGGCCGCCCGCCTGGGTTTTGAGCAGTACACCCAGCTGCTGCTGGACGCGCAGGCCGACCTGGAGCTGGTCGCCAAATCCATTGCTGACGGCAATGTCCGGCTGCCTGGCATGCAAAGTGACATTGACCGTATCAACCGCGAGATTGCGGCGCTCGGTGCGGTCAATCTGGCGGCGTTGGACGAGCTGGCTGCATCCCGCGAGCGCAAGCAGTTTCTGGACGCCCAGACCGCTGACCTGACCGATGCCATGACCACGCTGATTGAAGCCATCAAGAAGATTGACGGTGAAACCCGTGAACTCCTCTCCGGCACGTTCAATTCAGTCAACGAACACTTCGGCAAGATGTTTCCCGAACTGTTTGGTGGCGGCAACGCCCGCCTGGTCATCACCGGGGATGAAATTCTTGACTCGGGCGTGCAGGTCATTGCCCAGCCGCCCGGCAAGAAGAACCAGACCATTCACCTGCTCTCGGGCGGTGAAAAAGCACTGACGGCGATTGCCTTGGTGTTTGCGATTTTTCAGCTCAACCCGGCCCCTTTCTGCCTGCTGGACGAGGTGGACGCGCCGCTGGACGATGCCAACACCGAGCGTTACGCCAAGCTGGTGTCGAGCATGAGCAAAGGTACCCAGTTCCTGTTCATCAGCCACAACAAGATCGCCATGGAAATGGCCGAGCAGTTGATTGGCGTGACCATGCAGGAGCAGGGCGTTTCCCGCATCGTGGCCGTGGACATGGATGCGGCCATCTCTTTGGCTGAATTGGCCTGAACACATGAATAATTTACAAATCGGTTTGGCTATTGCGGGTGTGCTGGTGCTGGTCGCCATTGCCGCCCATGGCGCCTGGACCTCGCGCAAAAACCTGCCCCGCCAGGCAACGCCCGAAGACACTGCCCAATCCGGACGAGCCGAGCCCCAGATGGGCGGCCCAGTCGAACCCGAGCTGGACGCTGCCGCCTTTGATGTGGCCAATTTCCCGTTGCCCGTGATGGAAAAACGGCCCTCCATGGACGCATTGATTGACGTGATTGCCTCGGTGACGCTGGATGGCCCCGTGTCGGGCGACGCTGCCTTGGCGGCCATGCCGAGCACCCGCCGCGCGGGTAGCAAGCCGTTTTCGATCGAAGGTTTTAACGAGGCCAACCAGCGCTGGGAAATCCCCCTGGCGGGCCAGCGTTATTCGACGTTCCAGGCCGGTGTGCAGCTGGCCAATCGTTCCGGCGCTCTCAATGAGATTGAGTACTCTGAGTTTGTGATGAAGACGCAGGCCTTTTGCGACACCCTCAACGGCACCCCCGATTTTCCTGAAATGCGCGAGGAAGTGGCCCGTGCCCGTGAACTGGACCAGTTTGCCGGAGACCACGATGCGCAGTTGGTTCTTGTACTGCGTGCCCGCCACTCGGCATGGAGCCCCGGCTACGTACAGCAAAACGCAGCGCGCCTGGGCTTTATTGCAGGGGCGATTCCCGGTCGTATGGTGGTGCCTGCCCATGCCGCGGGCCTGCCGCCGGTGCTGAGCCTGAGTTTTGACACCCAGGCCGCGATGGCCGAAGACCCGGCGCTGTCGGCCATTCGTGAAGTCGCCATCAGCCTCGATGTGCCACAAGTCGATCGCAGCGAGCGCCCCTTTGCCCGCCTGCGTGAAGCCGCCATGACGATGGCCATGGCCATGGACGGCGTGGTGACTGACGACAACGGCCTGCCGCTGCCACCCGAGGCCATGGATGTGATTGACGCCGATCTTGAGCATTTGTACGACACGCTGGACCAGCGTGAACTGTCCGCTGGCTCCGCCTTGGCGCGACGTCTTTTTTCCTGATGGCCGCGTGGGTTTGCTGCTGGTATGGTCATGAATGATTTGTTTGCTCCTGCGCCGCAGACGCCGGACCCCGCCCATGTGGAGCAGCTCCGGAAAACGCTGCATGCGCATGCGCACCGCTACTACGTGCTGGATGACCCCACGGTGCCCGATGCGGTGTATGACCGTTTGTTTCAAGAGCTGCAGGCCATTGAGGCGCAACACCCCGAGCTGATCACCCCTGATTCACCGACGCAACGGGTTGGCGGGAAACCGCTGGACTCCTTTGCCAGCGTGCGCCATGCGGTGCCGATGCTCAGCATACGCACCGAGACCGACACCGAGGCCAGCGGTGCCCACAACTTTGACGTCCGTGTGCGCAAGGAACTGGGGCTTGACGAGTCAGCGTCCGCCGTCGAATACGTGGCCGAGCCCAAGTTTGATGGTCTGGCCATGAACCTGCGCTACGAGCAGGGTGTGCTGGTGCAGGCCGCGACCCGGGGGGATGGCGAAATGGGTGAAGACGTCACGCAAAACATCCGCACCATCGGGCAGATTCCCCTGCGCCTGCCCGCGGGCGTGCCCGCGGTGCTGGAGGTGCGCGGCGAGGTTTACATGCGCCGTGATGATTTCGAGAGCCTGAACGAAAAGCAGCGCGAGCGGGGGTTAAAGACGTTCGTTAACACCCGCAATGCCGCTGCGGGTGCCGTGCGCCAGCTTGACCCGACGATTGCCGCCCAGCGGCCGCTGAGCTTTTTTGCCTATGGCCTGGGTGAGGTGACGCCGCCGGAGGCGGGCGGACCCGAGTTTGGGACGCATTTTGAGATGCTGCAGACCCTGAAATCCTGGGGTTTTCCGGTCTCAGCCCTTGTATGCATTTCGCAGGGTGCTACTGAATTAATAGCGTTCTATCAATCCATTGGTGCGCAGCGCGATGGACTGGGTTTTGACATTGACGGTGTGGTGTACAAGGTCAACCACCTGGCCCTGCAGCGCCGCATGGGGTTTGTCACCCGCGAACCACGCTGGGCCGTGGCCCACAAGTTTCCGGCGCAGGAGCAGGAGACTCGGGTGCTGGGCATTGATGTGCAGGTGGGGCGGACCGGCAAGCTGACGCCGGTGGCTCGTCTGCAGTCGGTGTTTGTGGGTGGGGTCAATGTGACCAATGCCACGCTGCACAACCTGTTCGAGCTGCGTCGCAA
The DNA here is from genome assembly GCF_056521395.1 of Rhodoferax sp. LS1R11. Taxonomy (NCBI): domain Bacteria; kingdom Pseudomonadati; phylum Pseudomonadota; class Betaproteobacteria; order Burkholderiales; family Comamonadaceae; genus Rhodoferax; species Rhodoferax sp. LS1R11. Next base: position 71,793 of record NZ_JBWMAW010000006.1, on the reverse strand, counting down.
GCGGGTGCGGGTGGGGGATGTTGCCATCGTGCGCCGTGCGGGTGACGTGATTCCCGAGGTGGTGGGCATTGTGCCAACACCGCGCACGCAGTATGTGCCCAACTTTCGCATGCCGCGCCAGTGCCCGATTTGTGGCAGCGCCGTGGTGCGGGAGAAAACCGAGGTCAACCACCGCTGCACCGGTGGTCTGTTTTGTGCCGCCCAGCGCAAGCAGGCCATCCTGCATTTCGCGCAACGGCGCGCGGTGGAAGTCGAAGGTCTGGGCGAAAAGCTGGTGGACCAGCTGGTAGATGGCAACGTCATCCGCACCCTGCCAGACCTGTACCGCCTGGGGCTGACCGCCTTGGCCAGTCTGGACCGCATGGCAGACAAATCGGCGCAAAACATCGTGCTGGCCCTGGAGAAATCGAAGCAAACCACCTTGCCTCGATTTTTGTTTGGCTTGGGCATTCGCCACATTGGTGAGGCCACGGCCAAAGAGCTGGCGCGCCATTTTGGCAAGCTCGACGCCATCATGGACGCGACCGAAGAGCAATTGCTGCAGGTCAGCGATGTGGGCCCCATCGTGGCCAAAAGTCTGCGGACCTTTTTTGACCAACCGCATAACCGCGAGGTGGTGGAGCAATTGCGGAACCCGGTGCCAGAAGGATGCGGCGTAACGTGGGAGGAGGGCGAACCTGCTGCCGTGACGCCCAAGCCGTTCACGGGCAAAACCTTCGTCATCACCGGGACCTTGCCCAGCATGGGCCGCGACGAGGCAAAGGACGTGATCGAGGCCGCGGGCGGCAAAGTAGCTGGTTCCGTGAGCAAGAAAACCAGTTACGTTGTGGCAGGGGCCGAGGCGGGCAGCAAGCTCACCAAGGCCCAAGATTTAGGCGTAACCATTCTGGATGAAGCCGCCTTGTTGGAGTTGCTGAAATGACTATCCGTGAAATCCTCAAGATGGGCGACCCGCGCTTGTTGCGCGTTGCCCAGCCCGTGACCCAATTTGACTCGGACGAGTTGCACCTGCTGGTCACGGACATGCTGGACACCATGCTGGCGGCTGATGGCGCCGGGCTGGCCGCACCGCAAATCGGGGTGGACCTGCAGCTGGTGATTTTTGGCTCTAATGCGCGCAACCCGCGTTACCCCGATGCGCCGGTAGTACCCAAAACTGTTTTGCTGAACCCCGTGATCACGCCGCTGGCGGAGTCCGGCGATCACGTGAGTGTGGTCGAGGTGGAAGACTGGGAGGGCTGCCTCTCTGTGCCTGGTCTGCGCGCCAAGGTGCCGCGTTTTCATCGTATTCGTTATACCGGTTTTGACCAATATGGCGACCCCATTGACCGCACGGTGGAAGGTTTTCATGCCCGCGTGGTGCAGCATGAGTGTGACCACCTGATTGGCAAGCTGTACCCCATGCGGGTGCGGGACTTCAGCCAGTTTGGTTTTACCGAGGTGCTGTTCCCGGGGCTGGATGCTCCACAGGACGATTGACGCTATTAATTTGATAGCTACCTGTGCACGTAGGACGTGCGCTGCAGCCTCAAATCATATAAATTCAGGTCAACGCCTCGAGCAGCTCGGTTTCAATCTCGATCTGGGCGCGGTTGTGCTGCAACTCATCGCCCTGGATCAAAAAGGTGTCGTCCACCCGCTCACCCAGCGTGGCAATTTTGGCCAGCTGGAGGTTGATATTGTGTTTGGCCAGCACGCGGGCCACGCTGTAGAGCAGCCCCATCCGGTCACTGGCTGAAATATTGAGCAACCAGCGTTGCGCTTTTTCATCAGGGCGCAGGGTGACCCGTGGTGCGATGGGAAAACTCTTGACCCGGCGTGACACCCGGCCACGACTCGGTGGCGGCAGCGGGCCGGTTTCTGCAATGGCGCGCCCCAGCTCGCACTCCACCATGTTGGTGAGTTCCTGGTAGTGCTCGGGCATGGTCTGGGCGATGACCTGGAACGTGTCGAGTGCATAGTGGTTGAACGCGGTGTGCACACGTGCATCCAGAATGCTGAACCCGGCCTGGTCAAAGTAGCCGCAAATGCGGGCAAACAGGTCGGGTTGGTCGGGGGTGTAGACCAGCACCTGCAGGCCTTCGCCCAGAGGGGACTGACGGGCTCGCACAATGGATTTTCCGGTATTCACGTGGCGTCCGAGCTGGCGCGTGTGCCAGGCAATGTCGGAGGCGTCGTGGCGCATGAAATAACCCACGTCCACCGTGTCCCACAAGGCTTTGTGGGCCTCGAAAGGCTGGGCGTGCAGCGCCAGCAACACCAGTGCTTCGCGTTTGCGGGCTTCAACCTCGGCATCGGGGTCCGGGGCGCGGCCGCCGAGTGCGCGCAGGGTGTACTTGTACAGGTCCTCCAGCAGCTTGCCTTTCCATGCATTCCAGACCTTGGGGCTGGTGCCGCGAATGTCGGCCACGGTGAGCAGGTACAAGGCCGTCAGATTGCGCTCGTTGCCTACGCGCCGGGCGAAGGCGGCGATGACGTCAGGGTCACTCAGGTCAGACTTCTGGGCCACGCGGCTCATGGTCAGGTGCTCGTGCACGATGAACTCGATCAGCTGGCTGTCTTCCTTGGCGATGCCATGCTGGCGGCAAAAGCGCCGCACTTCGTCCGCGCCCAGGTCTGAATGGTCGCCGCCGCGGCCTTTGGCGATGTCATGAAACAGCGCTGCCACGTACAAAATCCAGGGCTTGTCCCAGCCGGACGCCAGCTGCGAACAAAACGGGTATTCATGGGCATGCTCGGGCATAAAGAAGCGCCGCGCATTGCGCAGCACCATCAGAATGTGCTGGTCCACCGTGTACACGTGGAACAGGTCGTGCTGCATTTGCCCCACGATGCGGCGAAACACCCACAGGTAGCGCCCCAGCACCGAGGTTTCGTTCATCAGCCGCATGGCGTGCGTGATGCCCTCGCGCTCCATCAAAATCTGCTTGAAGGTCTCGCGGTTGACCGGGTCATTGCGGAACTTGCCATCCATCAGGCCACGGGCGTTGTAGAGCGCGCGCAGGGTACGTGCCGACAGCCCTTTGAGGCCGACCGTGGTCTCATAGATCAGGAAGGTTTCAAGAATGGCGTGCGGTTCGCGCTGGTACAGGTCATCGCTGGCCACCTCCACCATGCCCGCCTTGTCCAGGAAGCGTTCGTTGATGGGGCGCGGCTCGTGCGTGGAGGGGTTGAGCCGTTCCTCGATATTGAGCAACAAAATCTGGTTGAGCTGCGTCACGGCCTTGGCCGCCCAGTAGTAGCGGCGCATCAAGGCTTCGCTGGGGCGCACAAACGCCCGTTTGTCAACATTGGGCGACGGCGCCACATAGCCAAATGACAGGGCGACCGCGTTTTGCATGTCAAACACCAGCCGGTCTTCGCGGCGCTGCGCAATCAGGTGCAGCCGGGCCCGGATCAGGCACAGCAGCGACTCATTGCGCTTGAGTTGCTTGACTTCAAAAGCCGTGGTCAGGCTATTTTTGGCCAGCGCGTCCCAGTTGTCCCCATAGCCTGCGGCCTTGGCCACCCACAGAATGACCTGCAGGTCGCGCAGTCCGCCTGGAGATTCCTTGCAATTGGGTTCCAGTGAGTAGGGGGTTTGTTCAAACTTGTTGTGGCGCTGGCGCATCTCCAGCGTCTTGGCCACAAAGAAGGCTTTGGCATCAATGCTGGCGAAAAACTGCTTTTTAAACGCGGCGAAGAGTTCGGCATTGCCGGTGATCAGGCGTGACTCGATCAGCGAGGTCTGCACGGTGACATCACCCGCCGCCTCGTTCATGCACTCGGTGACGGTGCGCACGCTGGAGCCGATCTCCAGACCGGCGTCCCAGCAGCTGCCAATGAAGGCTTCGATCCGGGCCTTGAGTTCGGGGTTGGTGTCGGGTGACTGGTCGTCAGGCAGCAACACCAGCACATCCACATCCGAGTACGGAAACAACTCGCCCCGACCGAACCCGCCCACCGCCAGCAGTGCAAATGGCTGCGCAAAGCCGGCCTGCTTCCACAGCGTCTTGAGCGTGGCGTCAGCCAGGTTGGAGAGCTTGCCCAGCGCCGCATGGACGCCGCGCGTGGAAGTGCCACTGGACGCGAGGGACTGGAACAGAGCGGATTTTTGGGTGCGGTAATGCTGGCGTAGCGCTTGTAGATCGGTCATGGGGTGCTATGCAATGTGTAGCGTTAGCGGCTACGCCTGGCTGGCTGTGGCCGGGGCCACCACGGGTACCTGCTTGGGCACAAAGGCCGGAATGGGCGGGCTGCCGGCGGACAGCGTCAACACCTCGTAACCGGTCTCGGTCACCAGCACCATGTGCTCCCACTGTGCGGACAGCGAGCGGTCTTTGGTGACAATGGTCCAGCCATCGCCCATTTCCTTGATTTCCTTGCGCCCGATGTTGAGCATGGGCTCAATCGTGATGGTCATGCCGGCCTTGAGCTGGTCCAGCGTGCCGGGGCGGCCGTAGTGCAGGATTTGCGGTTCTTCGTGGAACTTGCGTCCAATGCCGTGGCCACAAAATTCACGCACCACGCTCAGGCCGTGGCCTTCGGCAAAGGTCTGGATGGCGTGGCCGATGTCGCCCAGGTAGGCCCCGGCCTTCACCTTGGCAATGCCGTGCCACATGGCGTCATAGGTCAGCGCGCACAGGCGTTTGGCCGCGACGGAGCAGTCGCCCACCATGAACATGCGGCTTGAGTCGCCGTGCCAGCCGTCCTTGATCACGGTCACGTCCACGTTGACGATGTCGCCTTTTTTGAGCGGCTTGTCGTTGGGGATGCCGTGGCAGACCTGGTGGTTGATGGAGGTGCAGATGGATTTGGGGTAGGGGTTGTGGCCCGAAGGTGCATAGTTCAGCGGCGCGGAGATGGCTTGCTGAACGTTGACCGTATAGGCGTCGGCCAGTTTGTCAATCTCATTGGTCGTGATGCCGGGTTTGATGAAGGGGGTCAGGTAATCCAGCAGTTCCGAGGCCAGTCGGCCCGCCACGCGCATGCCTGCAATGCCTTCGGCGTCTTTATAAGTGATAGTCATGGAGCAATTATCCCATTGGGAGAAATTCCCGGGGCACGGTATGTCTTCTGATGGCTGCGAACTGCCAGCCTGGTTCCTGCACCATGCAAGGCGCTTGCCTATGTTGTTGCAGTCAACAACTGATGTCAGAATGAATCGGGTCTGCTCAAAATAAATGGGGGGGGAGTGTGAAGTCTTACGTGAAATCGCTCTACAGTTTTGAATTCAAGGTACTTGTTGCTTTTGTCGCGGCTGTGGTGGTGGTTGCGGGGCTTGCCAGCATGACATGGCGTCTGGCGCAAGACGCTGCCGAAGCGGCCAACCGGATCGTGCATACCCACGAAGTGCGCGACAGCATTTCCCGTACCAAGGCAGAAACGCTGCAGATTGAATTCAGCACGCAGGGCTACCGGATATCGGGCGACCCGGCACGACTCACCGAGCGCGATACGTCGATTGCAACGCGGGAATCCTTGCTGAGCCGTATGAAGCAGTTGATGTCCGACAACCCCCGTCAGCAGGCGCGATGGACGCAGCTGCGTGTGGTATTGAACGAACGTCTCGCCATTTCCAGGCGGGTGGAGTTGTTGCGCAAGACCCAAGGCCCTGCCGCCGCAAACGCTTTCGTGGCCAGCGCGCCACTGCAACAAACGCGCGAGCGCACTTACCTGCTATTGCACGAGATGGACGACGAGGAGCGCCTTCTGCTGGAGAATCGCAATGCCGAACAGTTGAATGCCAACCAAATTCTGGTTGCCGCAGGTGCGCTGGTTGCGTTGTTGCTGCTTGCATTGCTCATAGCCACCTATGTGTTGATCCGGCGTCAATTGCAGGAAACTGCGGCCATCCAGCGGGCGCTCGCAGAAAGCGAGGAGAGCCTGTCCACCACGCTGAACTCCATTGGTGATGCGGTGCTGGCGACTGACACTTTGGGGCGAATCACACGCATGAATCCGGTGGCCGAGCGGCTGACTGGCTGGCAGGTGGCTGAAGCGCGGGGGCGTCCTGTGGACGAGGTTTTTCGCATCATCAACGAACAAACACGTCTTCCCACCGTTGTGCCGGTGGTCAGAGTGATCGAGACCGGGGAACCGCAGGAGCTGGCCAACCACACGGCCATCATTGCGCGCGACGGCAGCGAATTTCCGATTGCCGACAGCGCGGCTCCGATTTGGGGCACATCGGGTCAGTTGACCGGGGTCGTGCTGGTTTTTCGCGACGAGACGGTGGCGCGGCAAGCCCAGCGGTCGATCCGTGAGCAGAACGAAATGCTGGAGCAACGGGTACAAGAACGGACGACGCAATTGCGCGAGAGCGAAGATCACCTGCTCCGCGTGATCAACAGTGTGCCAGCGCTGATCGCCTACGTCGATTCAATGCAGCGTTACGTTTATGTCAACCTTCAATACCAGGAGCGGTTTGCGCCGGGAAAGGCCGACATCGGCGGTTGCGCGGTGCGTGAAATCCTGGGGGAAGAGCGCTATGCGATGGCCTCGCCGCTCATTGCCAAGGTGTTACAGGGACAGTCGCAAAGCTACGACTGGCAGCCCTTTCCCGGCGTCTGGCAGGTCATCAATTACGTGCCAAGGCGTGACGCCCAGGACCAGGTTGCGGGCTATTACGTGCTGGGCTCCGACATCACGGAGCGCAAACACGCCGAAGCAAGAATTCAGACACTCAACACAGAGCTCCAACACCGCGTGCGTGAGCTGGAATATGCCAGTCGCGCCCTGAGAACGTTGAGCGCCGGGAACCGCACCATGCTGCGTGCGACCGACGAGCAGGGCTTGCTGGAAAGCATGTGCCGGGCCATCGTGGACGCTGCCGGCTATCCGGTCGCCATGGTCTGGTATCGGGTGGATGACGAATCAAAGTCACTGCGGCCGATGGCAGAGAGCGGTTACCCGGCCGGTCTCACTCCTTTGCGCAAGCTGAAACTCACCTGGGCTGACAACGAGTACGGCAGTGGCGTGGTGGCCACCGCGGTCCGCACAGGCCAGACGAGCGTGGTGCAGGACATATTTGCCGACCCGAATTACGAACGGTGGCGACCTTATTTCATTCAGAACGCCTCCGGCATCGCCTGTCCGCTGCGCGTTGATGGAGAGGTGATTGGCGCGCTTGTGATTTACCGGGCCGAGACGGAGAACATCAGCTTGGATGAGGTCACGCTGCTGTCGGAGTCCGCCGATGACCTGGCTTTTGGAATTGCGACCCTGCGTGTCCGGGCAGCGCAGCAAAAGGACCAGGAGACGATGCTCCGCCTCACCCACTTCGATACCCTCACGGGACTGCCGAACGAAACTCAATTTACGGAGTTGCTCACTGCGGCCATAGAGACCGGCAAGCGGCTGGACCAGCCATTCGCTGTGCTACAGACCAATATTGAACGACTGGGGGAGATCAATGATGCCCTCGGTTTCGGCAGCGGAGATCAAATGTTGCGGGAATTCGCGCTGCGACTGCGCACCGCCGCGCCAAAGTCCGCCATGGTTGCGCGCCTGCGTGGTGACGAATTCGCTGTGTTGCTTGCGGACAGCGATGCCAGTGATGCCATCACCCTGGTGCGGCACCTGCAAGACCAGTTGGCGCGGCCGTTCCCGATTGCCGATATTCCCCTTGAGGTGTCGGCAAGGATTGGCATTGCGGTGTTCCCTGCGCATGGATCGACACTCCATGACCTGTATCGCCACATGGATATCGCCTTGAACCAGGCCAAGAAGGAAGGGGTGACCCATGTGGTGTTTGACCCTGTGCAGGAACACAACCCATCCTACCGTCTGACCATCGCCGGGGAGTTGCGACGGGCGATTGAGGGGGGTGACCTCTTGCTCTACTTGCAGCCCAAAGTCGAGATGGCCACCGGTCGCATTTGCGGTGCTGAAGGACTGGTTCGATGGAAGCATGCCGAACGTGGCTTGATCCCGCCAAACGAATTCATTGGCCTCGCAGAACACACCGGACTGATCAAGCCGCTCACCGAATGGGTGGTTGAGACCAGTTTGCGCCTGAACCATGCCTGGGCGTCCAAAGGCTGCGCACTGCCGATCGCCGTCAACCTTTCCGCGCGTAACCTGCGCGATGAGAACCTGCTGGAGACAATCCGTCAATTGCGCACCACCTGGCACAGGGCCGCTGGCTTGCTGGAACTGGAAATCACCGAGAGCACGGTGATGGACGATCCCGACTTTGCACTGCGTGTGCTGCACAGCTTTCGCGATGAAGGGATCGCGCTCTACATCGATGATTTTGGTACCGGTTATTCCTCCCTCAGCTATTTGCAGAAATTCCCGGTGGAGTACATCAAGATTGATCAGTCGTTCGTGCGTGACATGACGCTCAGCAAGGACTCCACGGTGATTGTGCGGTCCACCATCGATCTGGTTCATGACCTTGGCCGCAAAACGGTAGCCGAGGGCGTCGAAACACAACGCCACTGGGATCAACTCGCTGCGTTTGGTTGCGATATCGCACAAGGCTACTTCATCGCCAGGCCCATGCCGCCGGAGGACTTCCCGGCCTGGGTTGAACAATTCCGCCCGCCGGTCACGACCCCGTTTTGAGTACCCGCCTGTAAGCAATCCATTTTTGCTATCTATTAAGTAGCATATACCCAAGGTATTCATTGGGTTAGCGGCCAAAATGACTTGAATTTTTGGCAGATATTTGCCAAAGCATTGCCGCTGGTAAAATTCAGGTTCTGCATGGTCAGGCCCAGTCAGCGCCTGCACCGTGAGTCAATTTTCAACCCAGTCAGCCCCCAATTCAGGCCTTCAAAGTGACCCTGCACATTACCCAATTCGAGGGCGGCAGCGCTCTCAGCAGTTTCCGTATTCAGCAGCTTTTGCCCAGCCTGCTTGCTATTCACGACAAGATCAACGGCGTTGCTGCACGTTTTGTGCACCTGGTCACGTCTGACGTGGCGCCCGACCAGGCGCTCAACGACCAGTTGGCCGCCTTGCTGACCTATGGCGACCCTTACACCGGCCCGACCGAGGGCGCGCTCATTGTGGTGACGCCGCGTTTTGGCACCGTGTCACCCTGGGCCTCCAAGGCCACCGACATTGCCCACAACTGCGGACTGGCGGTGCGCCGGGTGGAGCGTTGTGTGGAATACCGCATCACCCTCAAGAGCGGCTTGCTCAGCAAGCCCAGCCTGTCTGCAGACCAACTGGCGCAAATTGGCGCCCTGCTGCATGACCGCATGACCGAAAGCGTCATGGTCGAGCGCGCCACGGCGTTTGGCTTGTTCACCGAGTTGCAGCCTGCGCCCATGGCCCATGTGGATGTGCTGGGCGGCGGCCAGGCTGCGCTGGAGAAAGCCAACACCCAGTTCGGCCTGGCGCTGGCTGCTGACGAGATTGACTACCTGGTGCAAGCCTTCACCACGCTGGAGCGCAACCCCACCGATGTGGAGTTGATGATGTTTGCGCAGGCCAACAGCGAGCATTGCCGCCACAAGATTTTCAACGCCCAGTTCACCATTGACGGCGTGGCGCAAGACCAGAGCATGTTTGGCATGATCCGCCACACGCACCAGACCAACCCGCAGCACATGCTGGTGGCGTACTCGGACAACGCCTCGGTCATGGAAGGCGTGCAAGTAGAACGTTTTATAGCCAAATCGGCCTCTGGCGCAGGTGGAATCAGCGCACCCAGCTATCAAAAAAGTAGCGAAACAAACCACATTCTGATGAAGGTGGAAACCCACAACCACCCCACCGCCATCTCGCCATTCCCCGGTGCCTCCACCGGCGCGGGTGGCGAGATTCGTGACGAGGGCGCCACCGGCCGCGGCTCCAAACCCAAGGCGGGTTTGACCGGTTTCACCGTGTCCACCCTGCGTTTTGATGAAGCGGCAACCGGCTACGGCAAGCCCGAGCACATTGCCAGCCCCTTGCAAATCATGGTCGAAGGTCCCTTGGGGGGCGCGGCGTTTAACAACGAGTTTGGTCGCCCCAATTTGCTGGGTTATTTCCGCGAATACGAGCAATCGGTGTCTTACCAGACGGCCGGTGATGCGGCTTCCAGGGAAGAGCAGCGCGGCTACCACAAGCCCATCATGATCGCCGGTGGCCTGGGCGTGATTGACGCGGGCCAGACGCACAAGATCGAATTCCCCGCGGGCAGCCTGCTCATTCAGTTGGGCGGCCCCGGCATGCGCATCGGCATGGGCGGCAGCGCCGCCAGTTCCATGGCCACCGGCGCGAATGCAGCGGAGCTGGACTTTGACTCCGTGCAGCGCGGCAACCCCGAAATCGAGCGCCGTGCGCAAGAAGTCATCAACCAGTGCTGGATGCAAGGCGCGGCCAACCCCATTCTTGCGATCCACGACGTGGGCGCGGGCGGCCTGAGCAACGCCTTCCCCGAGCTGACCAACGACGCCGGGCGTGGTGCCCGCTTTGACTTGCGGGCCATCAAGCTCGAAGAGTCCGGCATGGCGCCCAAGGAAATCTGGTGCAACGAGAGCCAGGAACGGTATGTGATGGCCATCGCGCCTGAATCACTGGACCAGTTCACCGCCTTGTGCGAACGCGAGCGCTGCCCGTTTGCGGTGGTCGGCGTGGCCACTGAAGAACGCCAGTTGGTGCTGGCCGATGACGAAGGCACCGTGCGCCGCGCCGGGCCGCCCCAAGCAAGCACAGCCCCCTCGGGGGGCAGCGCAGTACACGAAGTGACCAGCGTGGGGGCTCCAGTCAACATGCCCATGAACGTGCTCTTGGGCAAGCCGCCCAAGATGCACCGCGATGTGAAAACGGTGGAGCGCACCTTTGCGCCCGTCAACCTGACCGGCGTGGACCTGCAAAAGGCCTGTATCGACGTGCTGTCTAGCCCCACGGTGGCGTCCAAACGTTTCCTGATCACCATTGGTGACCGCACCGTGGGCGGTTTCAGCCACCGCGACCAGATGGTCGGCCCCTGGCAGGTGCCGGTGGCTGATTGCGCCGTGACGCTGGCTGACTACAAAGGCTTTGCCGGCGAAGCCATGAGCATGGGCGAACGCACCCCGCTGGCCACCGTGAATGCTCCTGCATCCGGCCGCATGGCCGTGGCCGAGGCCATCACCAATTTGCTGGCGGCGCCGTTTGAGTTGTCGCGTGTCAAGCTGTCGGCCAACTGGATGGCCGCTTGCGGCGAGCCGGGTGAAGACGCCGCGCTCTATGCCACGGTCAAGGCCGTGGGCCTGGAGCTGTGCCCGGCGCTGGGCATCTCGATTCCCGTGGGCAAAGACTCGCTCTCCATGCGCACGCAGTGGAAGGATGACGAGGGCGCCAAAAAGGTCACCTCCCCCGTGTCCCTGATCGTGACCGCGTTTGCCACGCTGGCCGATGTGCGCGGCACGCTCACGCCGCAACTCAATGCGCTTGAGGACACCACGCTGTTGCTGGTCGATTTGGGCCGGGGCCAGAACCGCATGGGCGGCAGCATGCTGGCGCAAACCCTGGGCCAGTTGGGCGACGAAGTGCCTGACCTGGACCACCCGCAAGACCTGGTGAGCCTGGTCAACGCCGTCAACGCCTTGCGTGCCGAGGGCAAAATTCTGGCCTACCACGACCGCAGCGATGGGGGCCTGTTTGCCTCGGTGTGCGAAATGGCCTTTGCCGGCCATGTGGGCGTGGCGCTCAATGTCGATTTGCTGGTGACAGAGGGCGACGGCATCACCGACAGCCGCGCCGACGTGGGCGACAGCAAGAACTGGGCGGGGCAGGTGGGTGCCCGCCGCGACGAACTCACGCTCAAGGCGCTGTTCAACGAAGAGCTGGGCGTGGTGCTGCAAGTGCGCACCGCCCAGCGCAATGAGGTCATTCAAACCCTGCGCGAGCATGGCCTGGGCAAGTACAGCCACGTCATCGGCAAGACCCGTCTGGCCGACTCCACCATCACCATGGGTGTGGGTGAAGTGCAGGTCTGGCGGGATGCCAAAGCCGTGTTCAGCGCCAAGCTGGCCGACCTGCACCAAGTGTGGGACGCCACCAGCTGGAAGATCTGCCAGCAACGCGACAACCCCGCCTGCGCGGATGCCGAGCACGCGGCGGCTGGCGCATCGTCAGACCCCGGCATGCATGTGTATTTAGTGCCAAATCAGGCTGTAGCCCAGGTGGAACGTGCGCAGGAAGCTATTAATTCAATAGCAAGTCCTGGCCTGATGCTGTCCCGCCCCAAGGTGGCCGTGCTGCGCGAGCAGGGTGTCAACTCCCATGTCGAAATGGCCTATGCCTTCACCGAGGCGGGTTTTGAAGCGTATGACGTGCACATGACCGACCTGCAAACGGGTCGTGCCAATCTGGCCGACTTCAAGGGCGTGGTGGCTTGCGGTGGCTTCTCGTATGGCGACACGCTGGGCGCCGGCATTGGCTGGGCCCGCTCGATCACCTTCAACCCCGTGCTGGCCGAGCAGTTCAAGGCCTTTTTTGGCCGCACCGACACCTTCGGTCTGGGCGTGTGCAACGGCTGCCAGATGTTTGCCGAGTTGGCCGACATCATCCCTGGCGCGCAGGACTGGCCCCGTTTCACCACCAACCAGAGCGAACGCTTCGAGGCGCGTCTGTCGATGGTGGAGGTGCTGGAGTCCCCGTCGCTGTTCTTCAAGGGCATGGCCGGGCACCGTTTGCCGATTGCCGTGGCGCATGGGGAAGGTTTTGCCAACTTCAAATACCGCGGCAACGCCGACAAGGCCATCTCTGCCATGCGTTTCACGGACAACTTGGGTGCCGCCACCGAGGCCTACCCGTTCAACCCGAACGGCAGCCCCGGCGGGTTGACCGCGGTGACCACGGCTGATGGCCGCTTCACCGCCATGATGCCGCACCCCGAGCGTGTGTTCCGCAACATCCAGATGAGCTGGACCAACGGCGACCTCGCCGCGCTGAGCCCGTGGATGCAGTTGTGGCACAACGCGCGTCAGTGGGTCAAGTGACACGTTCTCTTCTTTAACCGTGATGGATGCCGCCATGAAAAAACGTGCTCAGCCGGTCAGCTCTGCATTTCTGAAACGGGGCCTGGTTTTTTCATTGCTCGGCATCACGCTGCTGCTGCCCGCGTGTGACAACCAGCGCATCGAGGCGCTGGAAGAAGGCGTGGCATCAGAGGGCGACGTGCGCATGAAGTTCGGCGAACCCGAGCGCGTGTGGGAGGGGGCCAACGGTTCGAAGATTTTTGAGTACAACCGCCAGCCTGAAGGCACCCAGAACTACATGATCACCATCGGTGCTGATGGCAAGATGAGCGCGCTGCGACAGGTCTTGTCACCGGCCAACTTCGCCAACATCCAGCCCGGCATGCCGATGGAGACAGTGCGAAAAATGCTGGGCAAGCCCATGAAGGTGACGGCGTTTGAATTGAAAAATGTCTGGCACTACGACTGGCGCTACATGGACGGCCCCAACCAGGCAGACAAAAAGATTTTCACGGTGGTGTTTGACAGCGACTTGCACGTGTTGTCGACCGGTTCGGTGTCCGACCCGGCGCTGGACAGGCGCTGATGCAAACCCAACGGTCTGACTGCGCAGATCAGCCTGCTCAGGCCAATATCCGCAGTGTTTGCGTCAGGCGGTAGTCCGTTCCGGGTGCCAGGCTGACCACGTCGGGTCCGGCGTTCGCCGCTTCAATACAAAAGAAATTTTGCCAACCGTCATCGGGCACGTCCGCCATGACGCGCGCGCCTGTGTGGCCTGGATTCCACACTACCACCGACTGGCTGCCTTGCGTGTTAATCTGGATACGGCGCTGCCAGCACCGGTCCACCAGGGTGTAGCGGCGTGTGGGCTGTCCATCGGTGTGATGGTAGGTTCGGTCGCATGCCTCGTTCAGCGCAAAGGGGGTTTGCTGAACATCCCGCGCCAGATGGCGCAAGCGGTCGTCATAGGCCAAGCCCATGAGGCCCTCGATGCCTGTCTGGCGGGCGTCGCCCACGGCAAAGTAACTGTGTAGTGCCTGGCTCAGTTCAAAAGGCGTCACACCCGTGTTGCGCGTCTGCAGGGTTTGCGTCAAGGCCTCACCCACGGTGAGCGTCAGGCGGGCTTGCAGGTTGGGGGCGGTTGCCGTCAACTCATCCAGGTCGGTGCCCGTGGCGGCCGGAGACAGCGTCAGGCTCACGGAGGTGTCCGTGCTGTGGAGTACCTCGTCAAGCGCCCAGGTGACGTTGCGCACCGGGCCATGTTGGCGCGCGCTGGCGGGCATGCCTTGTTTGGCAAACCAGGGCCAGCACACCGGCACCCCGCCGCGAATGGCCGCGGGTGCCGGCAGGGCTTGCGGGGACACCCAGAACACGTCGCGCTGACCGGTGGGTACCCAGGACAGCAGGTGCGCCCCATGCAGCGCCAGGATGGCGGTGCCGTGGCGTGTGCTGATGTGCAGGCAGGCGTGCCCGGCGTGGTCGATGGCTGTGATTTGGGGCGGCAGTGGCACGGTCATGGGATGCAATGCGCTTACAGCAGATGCATTTTTTGGGCCGCTTCTGTCAGCTCGGCCCGAAACGCCGGGTGGGCAATCGAGATCATTTCCTGGGCGCGCTGCTTCGCCGATTTGCCACGCAGTTGGGCTACCCCGAATTCGGTCACTACGTAGTTGATGTCGTTCTTGCTGGTCGTCACATGGGTGCCGGGCGAGAGTACGGGCACGATGCGGGTCAGCGTGTCGTCCTTGGCCGTTGAGGGCAAGACGATGAAGGCCTTGCCCCCGCGTGAGCGGTTGGCTGCGCGCACAAAATCGACCTGCCCCCCGGTGCCGGAGTAGGGAGATGAGCCCAGGCTTTCCGAGCCGCATTGGCCCAGCAGGTCAATCTGCAGCGTGGCATTGATGGCCATCAGTTTGTCGTTCTGGGCGGCAATATAGGGGTCGTTGGTGAAGTCGACCGGATGAATTTCAAGCGCCGGATTGCGCTCCATGAACTGGTACAGCTTTTTGGAGCCCAGCGCAAAAGTGGCGACCATTTTCCCGGGCATGAAGGTCTTCTTGCGGTTGGTGACCGCGCCGCTGTTGATCAGCGTCAGGATGCCATCGCCAATCATCTCGGTGTGAATGCCCAGGTCGTGCTTGGCGGTGAGTTGCATCACCACCGCGTCGGGAATGCCGCCGTAGCCAATCTGCAAGGTGGAGCCGTCGTCGATCATGTCGGCCACGTACTTGCCAATGGCTTCCTGCACTGGGCCAATTTTGGGCAGGCCCACCTCCATCACCGGCTCGCTGCTCTCGATCAGCGCCGCCACCTGGGAAATGTGAACATGGCAGTTGCCGTTGGCAAACGGTACGTTGGGGTTGACCTCCAGCACCACGGCACGCGCCCTGGCCACGGCGGCCATGGTGTAGTCAGCCCCCAGACTGAACGAGAAGTAGCCATGCGCGTCCATCGGCGAGGCCATGGAAAGCACCACGTCAGCCGGGATCTGCTGGCGTTCGATCAGGCTGGGTAATTCCGAGAAGTAGGCGGGGATGAAATCCACCCAGCCACTTTGCCCGCCCGCGCGCGAAGCGCCACCAAAGAAAAACGCCACATGGCGCACATGGTCCACGGTTTCGGGGTCGAAGTAGCCGTATTTGCGCACCGCCAGAATCTGCGCCACCTTGACGTCGTGAAAGCGCCGGCGCTGCTCCGACAGGGCGGTCAGCAGCGTGGGCGGCTCGCCGACCCCGGTGGGAACAACGACGAAGTCGCCGTCATGGATGAGCCTGATCGCGTCTTCTGCCGTGGCGCGCTTTTTTTGATAGAGATCTTGGACGGACATGGTGTGCTGGCTTCCCTGATTGGATGACTGGAAACCGTTTACTTGTAAAACGCTTCGACCTTGCCCTTTAGCTTGATCATCAGGGGATGGCCCTTGCGGTCTACGGTTTTGCCCGCGGGCACCTTGATCCAGCCTTCGCTGATGCAGTATTCCTCGACATTGAAGCGCTCCTGGTCGTTGAGCTTGATCCCAATGTCGTGTTCGAACACGGCGGCCACGTGATGGGAACTGCGTGCGTCACTGGACAGATGGTCGGGCAGGGCGGGGCGTTGGGTGGCGTCAGTCATGGAGATCTTCTTTTGTGATGAATAGGAACAGACATCGATTTTCCACGATTTGGCCCCTGCCATTCTGGAGCCCTCTGTGAGCGCTGGCCGCCAACTGAATTTGGCCCTGGTTCGGGTATCGTCAAGCCATGCTGCGCAAACAACCCTCACATTTCTCAGGCCGATTTGATTCGGTGGACGCTTTGCGTGGTGCTGCCATGGTCTGGATGACCGCATTTCATTTCAGTTTTGACCTCAATCAATTCGGGTACATTCGGCAGGATTTTTACCGCGACCCGGTCTGGACCGCGCAGCGAACGCTGATCCTGAGTCTGTTCCTGTTCTGCGCTGGCATGGGGCAGGCGATGGCCGTGGCGCAAGGGCAGACCTGGCCCCGCTTCTGGCGGCGCTGGGCCCAGGTGGCGGGCTGCGCCTTGCTGGTCACGGCCGGCTCCTGGCTCATGTACCCCCAGAGTTTTATCTACTTTGGCGTGCTGCATGGTATGGCCCTGATGCTGGTCATGGCGCGCTGGATGACCGGCCTGGGGCGCCGGTTGTGGTGGGTGGGTGCGGTCGTTATTGCTATTAATTTAATAGCTGCTCCCGCACTACAGACGGGCGCTATGGCTATTTTTTCTGAAAATTTGAATGCCCCGGCGCTCAACTGGCTGGGTCTGGTCACCCGCAAACCCGTGACCGAAGATTACGTGCCGCTGTTGCCCTGGTTCGGGGTGATGCTGTGGGGCGTGGCCGCCGGTCACGGGTTATCGCAGCGGCGCGGCCAGCGGTTGTCCCGGGCGCTACCGGCCCCGCTGCAACCGCTGGTGGTGCTGGGGCGCTGGAGCCTCACCTACTACATGCTGCACCAACCGGTCATGATTGGGATTTTGATGGCGCTGGGGTGGCTGAACCGGTAGCGCGAGCCTGGCACTGAACCTGTGGCCAATAGGGCACCCCAAAAGAAAAGCGGCCTGAGCCGCTTTTCTTTTGCCGGGACACAGACCGGTTTATTCGATCTTGGCCTTGGCGCGCAGTTCTTCCTGGTACTTGGTCATTTTCTGCTGCTGCAGTTGTTGGGCAATTTGCGGTTTGACATCGTCAAACTTAGGCAGCTGGGCCTCACGCACGTCGTCCAGGCGAATGATGTGGTAACCGAACTGGGTCTTCACCGGTGTCTCGGTGGTTTTGCCTTTGGCCAGCTTGGTCAGGGCGTCAGAGAACTCGGCCACGTAGTTACCGGCGCTGGCCCAATCCAGGTCACCGCCATTGGCGCCAGAGCCTGGGTCTTTGGACGATTTCTTGGCGATTTCTTCAAACTTGCCGCCTTTTTTCAGCTGGGCAATGATGGCCTTGGCTTCGTCTTCCTTCTCCACCAGAATGTGGCGGGCCTTGAATTCCTTGCCCCCATTGGCGGCAGCAAACTTGTCGTACTCGGCCTTGATGTCCGCATCAGTCACGGGGTTGGCTTTTTGGTAGATACCAAAGAGTTCGCGGATCAGCAGGGTCTGGCGGGCCAGCTCCATCTGGGTTTTGAAATCTTCCGTGGTGTCGAGGCCTTGTTTTTGGGCTTCCTGAATGAAAATTTCGCGGGCGATGACTTCCTCGCGCAGTTGGCCTTGCATTTCAGGCGTCACGGGACGGCCGGAGCGGGCGATTTGCTGCGACAGGGCATCCAGACGGGCTTTGGGAACGGCTTTGCCGTTGACGATGGCGACGTTTTGCGCCAAAACGGCTGGCGCCAGTGTGCACAGCATGGCAGCAGTGGCAACAGCGGATAAAAATTTCATCTTCATTCGGTTTCCCTAAGTAAATTTTTCTGGAGAACAAGGTTCAAACGGGGGGTAACTTGGCTTCAATAGCCAGCGCATGCAAGCCCTGGGCAATGAAATCTTGCAGCGAATCATACACAAGGCGATGGCGCATCACGGCGGTCTTGCCCGTAAACAAATGTGACGTGATTCGCACCCGGAAATGGGTGCCTGCGCCGGTGCCGTTGGAGCCCACATGGCCGTTGTGCTGGTCGCTCTCATCGATCACTTCCAGTGCCATGGGGTCCAGTCGTTCGCGCAGGCGCTGGTCGAGTTGCTGCGCGGTCGGTGCGCCGGTGGCGGGCGCGCTCAAGAGCCCACCTTGGGTTCGTCGGCGCTCAGGTAACGCGAGATGTAAAAACCCTGGCCAATGATGAACGCCAGGGGAAACACATAGCCCCAGAGCTTGAAGTTGACCCATTGTTCGGTGGTGTAGTAAGCCGCCACGTAGGCGTTGACCAGTGCCATGAGCGCGCTGTAGACCACCCACACCACGTTGAGGCGCATCCAGACGTGATCGGGCAGCTCCATCTGGCTGCCCAGCATCATCTTGAGAAAGTTCTTCTTGTAGACCCACACGGCAATGCCCAGGGCGACCGCCATGGCGGCATACAGCACAGTGGGTTTCCACTTGATGAAGCGGTCGTCATGCAGCACGAGCGTCAGCGCGCCAAAAATCAGCACCAAAGCGAGGGTTATTTTGTGCAGGGCCTGCAGTTTGCGGTCAATGCCGTAGATCACGGCCATTTGCAGCACGGTGGCGGCCATCAGGACCGCGGTGCCGACGTAAATGTCATAGGTCTTGTACGCGCCGAAGAACAGCAGGATGGGGAGAAAGTCGATCAGTATTTTCATGTAGGGCTGAAGTTTAACGAGGCCGAGTTCATGCAGTAGCGCAGGCCCGTGGGGGCCGGGCCGTCCGGGAACACATGGCCCAGGTGGGCGCCACAGTCTGCACAGTGCACCTCGGTGCGCTTCATCCACAGCAGGCCGTCCACTTTGGTGCCCACGGCGTCGTCGTCGATGGGCTGAAAGTAGCTGGGCCAGCCGGAGCCCGACTCGTACTTGGCTTGGGAGTCAAACAGCGGCTTGCCGCAGCATATGCAGCTGTAGATGCCTTCGGCCTTGTTGCCCTCCAGCTTGCCGGAGTAGGCGCGCTCGGTGGCTTCGTGGCGGGTCACGTCAAAGGCCAGGGGCTCGGCACCTTGGGTCGCCAGATGGGCTTTCCACTCGGCGTCGGTTTTTTCAATTTTGTAGGTCATGGTGGCCTCTTGGGGGTTGGCTAAGGGTTCAGGAACTGCAACTGATCTCGATGCTGCTGGCCCAATCGGGCGGAAAGTCGGCGTAGGCCTCAAAACCGGGGTGCTCATCAAATGGTGATTCAAGCAGCATCAACAAGGTGTTGACCTCTGAAAAGTCTTTTAGTTTCGCTTGCCGTATGGCTTGTTCACCCAAATGATTACGCAGAACAAATTTAGGGTTGATTTTTAACATTAAATCGGCCGCTAGCCCAGGTGGGACGTGCGCATACCGCTCTGAATATCGTAGCAACCAGGCGTCAAACCCATTCCGGTCCAGGAACAGGTCGCGCACGGGCTCAGGGTTCGCGCCCCCGTCTGAGTGGCTGAGACGGCGCCAGAAGATGGTGTAGTCCACCCGGTCCTGGGCCAGCAGCTTCAAAATATCTTCAACCAGCGCACGGTCTTTGACCGTGTCGTCCGATGGGCTTTCAACCAGCCCGAGCTTGGCGCACATCAGCTGTTGCAGCGTGGCGGGAAAGACGGTTTTATACGATTCCAGCGCGCCGATCGCCAAGGCTTGTTCCTCGATCAGTGGCAGCAAGGCCTGCCCCAGACAAAAAAGATTCCAGTAGGCGATGTTGGGCTGCTTGTTGTAGGCGTAGCGCCCCTGGTTGTCGGAGTGGTTGCAGATGTGGCCGGGGTCAAAGGCGTCCAGAAACTGGAACGGACCGTAGTCAATGGTCAGGCCCAGGATGCTCATGTTGTCGGTGTTCATCACGCCATGGCAAAAGCCCACGGCCTGCCAATGTGCCACCATGCGTGCGGTGCGCTCACTGACCGCCTCCAGCAAGGCCGCATAGGCGTTGCCGGCAAAGCGCTCGGAGGCACGGCATTCGGGGTAAAAGCGGTCGATCACATAGTCGGCCAGGGCCTTGAGCTGTTCATGCTGGCCGCTGTACGAAAAATGCTCGAAATGACCAAACCGGACAAAACTGGGCGCCACGCGGGTCACTACGGCCGCTGTTTCGATGGTTTCCCGGCGGATGGGCGCATCGGACCCGATGACGCACAGTGCGCGCGAGGTGGGGATGCTTAAGCCCTGCATGGCTTCGCTGCACAAAAATTCGCGGATGCTGGAGCGCAACACCGCACGTCCATCACCCATGCGGGAGTAGGGCGTGGGTCCGGCGCCCTTGAGCTGGACTTCAAGTCCCGCGCTGGTTTCACCCAGCAAAATGGCGCGCCCATCGCCCAGCTGTCCGGCCCACTGGCCAAACTGGTGGCCGCTGTAGACGCTGGCCAGCGGCTGCGTGCCTGCCAAGGCGCTGTTGCCGCCGAGCACTTCCAGCAAGCTGGCGGATTCCAGCCAGGCGTCGTCCAGGCCCAGTTCACGTGCCACGGCGGCACTGCGGCCCACCCAATAAGGGTTGGGCAGCGATTCCGGGCCCAGTGCCGTGAAAAAGGCCTCTCCCAGTTGGGCAAAACTGTTGCGCCAGGTCAGTCCCACATCAAGTGTGTCGGGGTTGCGTGCGGGTGTATTCATCTGCAAATTGTCCCGCAGACCGGTTCGGCCCGAAATCTGCAGGGTTATCGCGGCATTTTCAGCGCGGATTCGGCGCGAGCTGGGGCGCGTCCTGCTGGGAAAAAATGAATTTGCTCAGCGCGTCGTCGTTCGGGATGCCCACCCGGCCGAACTCGAGGTTGACCAGCCCGCGTTGAGCGAGTGATTTCAGGGCCTGGTTTGCCGTTTGGCGCGATACCCCTACCAGGTTGGCGAGTTCGTCCTGCGACAGGTTGACCTTGCGGCTGCGGTTCCAGAACAGCCGGCTCAGGGACAGGGCCACCCGTTGCTCGGGCGTGCGTATGCGGCTGGCTTCAATCAAGGCCATGGCCTGGCTCAAATGCAAATTGAGTTGCTGCACCAGAAACTGGTTGAACTCCATGCTACTGGCGCGCAGCTTG
Organism: Rhodoferax sp. LS1R11; assembly: GCF_056521395.1. Lineage (NCBI taxonomy): Bacteria > Pseudomonadati > Pseudomonadota > Betaproteobacteria > Burkholderiales > Comamonadaceae > Rhodoferax > Rhodoferax sp. LS1R11. The sequence goes on along the minus strand of NZ_JBWMAW010000006.1, from coordinate 50,805 downwards.
TCAAACGCGGGCTGGGGCAGGCAGAGCAACTCAGTGTCGCGCAAGGCGATTACTTCGTAGCGGCGAGGCTCCGTTTTGAGTGCCGAGCCTTCACCAAACCAGTCACCGCATGCCACGCCCAAAAACGTGGAGGAGCGACCCATCACCGGCGCGCTTTGCAGCTTGACCAGACCCGAAAAGACCGCGTACCAGCCCTCCACAGGCGCATTGGCCGCCAGCATCACGTCGCCTTTTTTGCCATGCAGGCGTATGACCTGATCACTGACCTGCAACTGGTCGGCCATCGACAAGCGGATGAACCACGGCTGGGCCGCGAGGAACTGCGAGGTGGATGAGGAGACGCTGGGAAACATGGACAAACGGTGAGCCCGTGGGGCGTTGGTGAGAGGGCGCCTGGCGGCTTGGGGTAACTACCAATGAAATGACGGGTCAGCGACAAATTTTGTCAAAAGGCAAATTCAGTGTCAGACTGGCGGCCGGAGATTCGGTCAGATGATACGAAAAAATTTTCACCCCATTTCAGGAGTTTTTCCATGCTCGGTTTGATGCAAAGCCATGAGTTGCTCATTTCTTCCTTGATTGAGTTTGCAGAACGCCACCATGGCGAAGGCGAGATCGTGTCACGGCGGGTCGAGGGCGATATTCATCGTTACACCTACAAAGAGCTGGCCGCTCGCGCGCGACAGGTTGCCAACTCGCTGGATGGTTTGAAGCTGGGGTTCAGCGACCGCGTCGCCACCCTCGCATGGAACGGCTACCGCCATCTGGAGCTGTATTTCGGGGTGAGCGGGTCAGGGCGTGTACTGCACACGCTCAACCCGCGGCTGCACCCCGACCAGATCGCCTGGATTGCCAACCACGCCGAGGACACGGTGCTGTGTTTTGACCTGTCGTTCCTGCCGATCGTGAAGGCTATTCACAGCCGCTGCACCACGATCAGGCATTTTGTGGCCCTGTGCGATGCGGATAAGTTGCCGGCCGACAGCGGCATCCCGGGTTTGGTCAGTTATGAGGCCTGGATCGGGGCGCAGTCCAGCGACTACCAGTGGCCCTCGTTTGACGAAAATTCAGCTTCAAGCATGTGCTACACCAGCGGCACCACGGGCCACCCCAAAGCTGCGTTGTACAGCCACCGCTCCACCATGTTGCACGCACTGGCAGGTGCCCTGCCGGATGCCTTGAGCATGAGTGCCCGGGACTGCGTGTTGCCGGTGGTACCGATGTTCCACGTCAACGCCTGGGGCTTGCCGTATTCAGCTGCCATGACGGGCGCGAAGCTGGTGTTTCCGGGGCCCGCCATGGACGGAAAGTCCATCTTCGAGTTGATCGAGACCGAGAAGGTGACCTTTGCGGCGGGCGTGCCGACCGTCTGGCAAATGATGCTGGGACACATGCAGGCCGGTGGCTTGCGCTTCTCCACCCTCAAGCGCACGGTGATTGGCGGCTCCGCCTGCCCACCCGCCATGATTACCGCGTTCAATGACGTCTATGGCGTCGAGGTGTTGCATGCGTGGGGCATGACCGAGATGTCGCCGCTGGGTACCGTGTGCACCTTGAAGAACAAGCACATGACCCTGGCGCCAGAAGAAAAAATGAAGGTCCGCCTGAAGCAGGGGCGGGGTCTTTACGGGGTCGACATGAAAATTGTCGATGAGGCCGGGCATGAACTGCCTTGGGATGGCAAGGCCTACGGCGACCTGCTGGTCAAGGGGCATTGGATCATCAGCGATTACTTCAAGGGCGAGGGTGGTGCACCTTTGGTGGATGGCTGGTTTCCCACAGGCGACGTGGCCACCATCGACGCCGAGGGCTACATGCAAATCACGGACCGCAGCAAGGATGTGATCAAGTCCGGTGGTGAGTGGATCAGCTCTATCGACGTGGAGAACATTGCCATGGCGCACCCGGCAGTAGCCATGGCGGCCTGCATCGGCATGAAGCACCCCAAATGGGATGAGCGGCCGATCATTGCCGTCGTCAAGAAGCCCGGCGCCGAGGTGACGCGGGATGAGCTTCTGCAGTTTTATGAAGGAAAAACCGCCAAGTTCCAGATTCCCGATGACGTGGTTTTTCTCGATGCCATTCCCTTGGGCGGCACCGGCAAGATGCAAAAAACGAAGCTGCGCGAATTGTTGAAAGACTACCGCCTGCCGCAAGTCTGACCGCCCTGCGCGAGCCCCGGGGTGTGTCGCATGGGTGTCCACCCTACGGGAAATCCCTCAAGGGACGTGTAGTAAAAACTTGTACTCTGACATGGTTTTTGATTGAACAACACTCTGGAGATTTTTTATGAATTTTGCGTTGAAAATTGTTGCAGCAACGGCTGCTGTGATGTGTGTTGGCGGAGCCCTCGCCCAAAGCGGTGAAACGGTCAAGATTGCCATGATCGAAGGCCTCTCCGGCCCCATGGCCAACGTCGGACAAAACCAGTTGAAGTCCTGGCAATTTCTGGCAGAAAACCTGAACGGCGCCAAGAACGTTGCCGGTGTGAAGTTCGAGATTGTGGGCATGGACAGCAAAGGCGCGCCACAAGAGGCCCTGAACACCTTCAAAGCCGCGGTGGACCAGGGCTTTCGCTACATCACCCAGGGCAATGGTTCCGGTGCCGCCCTGGCCTTGTCGGATGCGGTGGCCAAGCACAATGAGCGCAATCCAGGCAAGGAAGTGGTTTACCTGAACTACGCGGCGGTGGACCCCGCACTCACCAACGACAAGTGCAATTACTGGCACTTCCGGCTGGATGCCGATACGTCCCAAAAGATGGAGGCCTTGACCAGCTTCATGAAGGACCAGCCCAAGGTCAAGAAGGTGTATCTGCTCAACCAAAACTACTCCCACGGACAGCAGGTGGCCAAGTACTTCAAGGACGGCATGACGCGCAAGCGGCCTGATACCCAGATCGTGGGTGAAGACCTGGTGCCTTTGGGCCAAGTGAAAGACTTTGCACCCTACGTTGCCAAAATCAAGCAGTCAGGTGCGGACACCATCGTCACAGGTAACTGGGGGGCTGACTTGACATTGTTTGTCAAGGCCTTGAACGATGCGGGCCTGAAGCTGCCGATGTACACCTACTATGCTGCGGTGTCCGGTACACCCACTGTCCTGGCGGCAGGGGGCGATAGCGAGGTGTATCAAATCTCTTATGCCCACTCCAACTACAGCGGAACCATGGGCAAGCTGACCGCTGACTATCAGAAAAAGTTTGGTGACGATTTCTACACCTTCTCGATCTACAACGGCATTGTCCTGTTGAGCGAAGCCATGGCGAAAGCCAAATCCACAGATCCGGTCAAGGTGGCGGCTGCCATGAATGGCTTGAGTTTCAAGGGCTTCAATGGTGATTCGCAAATGCGCAAGTCTGATAACCAGATGCAGCAGGGTTTGTACATTTCCAAATGGCAAAAAGTGGACAAGCAAAACCCCTACAGTGTCGAAAAAACGGGCTATACCTTCGCACCGGTGAAGTACATCGAAGGCTATGTGGCCAGCACGCCAACCAGCTGCCAGATGAAGCGTCCAGCCTGATTTTTTTCTGATAACGAGCCGGGTGACGTCATGGCCACCCGGCTTTTTTTTCGGTTTTCTGCGTTCAATTAAAAACACTCACAGGCTATCAATGGAGTTTCTTACCATTTCACTGCTGAACGGCATCAGCTACGGCTTGTTGCTGTTCATGCTGAGTTCAGGGCTGACGCTGATCTTCAGCATGATGGGTGTGCTCAATTTTGCGCACGCGTCTTTCTACATGGTGGGCGCTTATCTGGCCTACACCGTGACCTCGGTTGTCGGCTTTTGGCCGGCGCTTGTCGTTGCACCCGTTTTGGTGGGTTTGATGGGGGCTGCTTTTGAAAAATATTGTCTGCGCCGGGTCCACAAGTTCGGTCACATTCCTGAGCTTCTGATCACATTTGGCCTGAGTTACATCATTCTGGAACTGGTGCAACTCGTCTGGGGCCGTGGTTCCGTTGACTACCGCGTGCCGCCCGCCCTGGATGGTCCGCTGTTCACGGTCTTTGGCACCCAGTTTCCGATGTACCGCGCCTTCATGATGTTGGTTGCCGTTCTGATGCTGATTGCGATCTGGTTGTTGCTCACCCGCACCCGTATTGGACTGGTGATTCAGGCCGCACTCACGCACCCGGAAATGGTGGAGGCGCTGGGCCACAACGTGCCCCGCGTGTTCATGCTGGTTTTCGGCGGTGGCTGCGCTCTGGCGGGGCTGGCAGGGGTCATTGGCGGCAATGCGTTTGTTACCGAGCCCAGCATGGCGTTCTCGGTTGGCGGTGTTATTTTTGTGGTGGTGGTGGTGGGCGGCATGGGTTCCCTGGCGGGCGCTTTTCTGGCGTCTCTGCTCATCGGCATTCTCCAGACTTTTGCCGTGGCGATGGACGCCTCCCTGTTGTCCGCCTTGCAAACGGTTGGCGTCATGCTGACACCGTCTGCATTTGGCTACGCGGTGCTCAAGCTCAAGCTCAGCCAGGTGGCTCCCATTCTTCCGTACCTGTTTTTGGTGCTGATGTTGATTTTTCGGCCCAAGGGTCTTCTTGGCAAGCGGGAGGGCTGAACCATGAGTCGCGATGTTTACGAGTTCAAGCCACTCAATGTAGGGCGTTTTATGGTCTGGTCGCTTTTTGCGCTGATCCTGTTCACTGTGCCGCTGATTTTTACCAGCAGCCTCAGCCAGACCATGCTGAGCCAGATGGGCATTGCCATCATCGTTTGCCTGAGCTACAACATTCTGCTGGGGCAGGGCGGCATGTTGAGCTTCGGTCATGCGGTGTATTCCGGCATGGGCGCTTTTTTGGCCATTCACACGCTCAATCTGGTGACCGACGGGTTCCCATTGCCCGTCAGCCTGATCCCCATTGTGGGAGGTTTTGCCAGCATGGCCGTTGCCGTGATTCTGGGTTGGGTGACGACCAAGAAAGCGGCGACTCCGTTTGCCATGATTACCATGGGCATCGGCGAGCTGGTGTGGGCCATGTCACTGATGTTCCCCGAGTTTTTTGGCGGGGAGGGGGGTGTCTCGGGTAACCGTGTCACGGGAGCCAAGACCTTTGGCATCACCTACGGGCCCCAGATCCAGTTGTATTACCTGATTGCGATCTATACCTTTGTCTGTACCGGCTTGATGTTTGCCTTCACCCGAACCCCTTTGGGGCGCATGCTCAACGCGGTGCGGGACAACCCGGAACGGGTCGAGTTTGTGGGCTATGACACCCAGAAAGTGCGCTACATCGCGTTCATCGTAGCGGCGTTTTTTGCAGGCATTTCGGGCGGCCTGGCGGCGTTGAATTTTGAAATTGTCACCTCCGAGGTGGTCAGCGGTTACCGCTCGGGGGCTTACTTGCTGTTCACCTTCCTGGGGGGCGCAACCTTCTTTTTCGGACCAATTTTGGGGGCGATTTTGATGGTGCTGGCCTTCGTGTTGCTGTCGGAATTCACCAAGGCCTGGTTGCTTTACCTTGGACTGATTTTTCTGTTCATGGTGATGTATGCCCCTGGCGGCGTGGCTTCGCTCATCATGATGAACCTGCGGGTGGCCATGTTTGGTTACCTGCGCAAGCTGTGGGTCAGTTACCTGGCACTGGGACTGACCGCTTTGGTGGTGTTGTTTGGTGCAGCCGCCATGATCGAGATGCTCTATCACCTGCAGCTGAACGCGGCGCTGGGGCCCGAGGTGCCGTTCATGGGCGTGAAGCTGGATTCAAAAGGACTCAACAGCTGGTTTGGTTCGGCATTCGTCATGCTGACCGGGCTTGGCTTGTTTGAAGTCTGCCGCCGTCAATTTGCCAAAGAGTGGAGTGGCATTCAGGACAACATTGAAAAAGAAATCAAGCGAAGGGAGGCGTTATGACTTATGCGCTTGAACTGAAGGACTTGCGAAAGAGCTTTGGCAAGACCGAAATTATTCGCGGTATCAACATCGCAGTGCCGGCTGGCGAGCGGGTGGGCATCATCGGGCCCAACGGGGCGGGCAAGTCCACCTTGTTCAACCTCATCAGTGGCCGGTTCGAACCCACGAGTGGCGAGGTGCTGCTCAACGGTCAACTGCTGAATGGCAAGAAACCTTTTGAGATCAACCGGCTGGGTTTGAGCCGCAGCTTTCAGGTGACCAATATCTTCCCCAAACTCAGTGTTTTTGAGAACCTGCGATGCGGCGTTTTGTGGAGTCTGGGCTACAAGTACACCTTCTTCAGGTTTCTGGCGGATCTGGATGATGCCAATGAGCGTACCCAGGAGCTGATGGAGATGGTCAAGCTGGACAAGAAGCGCGATGTGATGGCGGTGAACCTGACCTATGCCGAGCAACGTGCGCTGGAAATCGGGATCACCATCGCCGGTGGTGCCAATGTCATCCTCCTGGACGAGCCTACGGCGGGCATGAGCAAGTCGGAGACCAGCCGTTTCATCAAGTTGATCAAGGACGTGACCGTGGGTAAAACGCTTCTGACCGTGGAGCACGACATGGGCGTGGTCTTCGGTCTGGCCGACAAGATTGCGGTGGTGGTGTATGGCGAATTGCTGGCTTACGACGTGCCCGAGGCCGTGCGTGCCAACCAGAAAGTACAAGAAGCCTACCTGGGCTCTTCAGTCGCGGACGCGCAAGGGGCAGGACATTGAGCATGCTGAAAATTGAAAATCTTCACGCCTATTACGGCAAGAGCCATGTGCTGCACGGTGTCCATTTCGAGGTGAAGGCTGGCGAGATTGTGTCGCTGCTGGGGCGCAATGGCTCGGGACGCTCCACGACGGCCAAGGCCATCATGGGCCTGGTCGACTGCCAGGGTTCGCTGCACTGGAAGGGGCAGGAGATTCTGGGTAAAAAAACCTACGAAATTGCGCAGTTGGCCATTGGGTATGTGCCTGAGAGTCGTGACATATTTCCCAACCTGACGGTGGAGCAAAACCTGTATCTGGGGCAAAAAAATGCCCGCAAAGCTGGTCGCTGGTCCCTGGAGGACATGTACCAGATGTTCCCCAGGCTCAAGGAGCGCCAGCACACCCAGGCCGGGGTGATGTCCGGTGGCGAGCAGCAAATGCTGACGTTGTGCCGCACGCTGATGGGGGACCCGGACCTGATCATCATTGACGAGCCCACCGAGGGTTTGGCGCCCAAGATTGTGGAGTTGGTGGCGCAGTACCTGCAGGCGCTCAAAAAGCGCGGTATTTCGGTGTTGTTGATCGAGCAGAAATTGACCATCGCCATGGATATTTCCGACCGCTGTCTGGTCATGGGGCACGGCAGTATTGTGTTTGCGGGGACCCCCGCAGAACTGCGCAATGACAACTACATTCGCAAAGAGTGGCTTGAGGTCTGAGCCCTTTGTCCCGGCTGTGACAAAACGGACGTCACCCGCTCTTGCGTACACGGATATAGCTCTTACAATCCAAAAAACGAACGATCGTTCTATTTTTACTTCTGAGGAATGCAAGCATGACCGCTGAATACAAAGTGCATGGCGATATCGCCGTGATTACGTTGAACAACCCGCCCGTCAACGGTTTGGGCTATGCCACTCGCCTGGCTATCACCGACGGTTTGGCGCTTGCCAATGCCGATGCGGCCGTCAAGGCCATCGTCATCACCGGTGCCGGCAAGGCGTTCTCGGGCGGTGCTGACATCAAGGAGTTCGGCAGTCCGAAAGCCTTGCAGGAACCCAATTTGCTGAGCGTGATTCTGGCGGTTGAGAATTCGTCGAAGCCCGTGATTGCCGCGGTGCACACCGTGTGCATGGGGGGCGGTCTGGAACTGGCCCTGGGTTGCCACTACCGTATGGCGGCCCCTGGCTGCAATGTGGCGTTGCCGGAAGTCAAGCTGGGCTTGATTCCTGGCGCCGGTGGCACGCAGCGTCTGCCACGTGCGCTGGGTGTTGAGCCTGCGCTGAACATGATTGTGAGCGGCGAGCCTGTCAAGAGCGAGATGCTGGCCATGCTGCCCGGCCAGAAGCTGTTTGACAAAATGGCCACTTCCATCGAGTCACTCGCGCAAGAGGCGCTTGCCTATGCTGCGGAAGTGGCAGACGCACGGCCTTTGCCTTTGGTGCGCAACCTGCCCTGCAAGCACCCGCTGGGTGACGCCTATTTTCAGTTTGCCCGCAACATGGTCAAGGGCATGTCCAAGAACTTCCCGGCACCGGCCAAATGCGTTGACGCCGTTGAAGCGGCGACCAAGCAGAAGTTTGACGCAGGCATGGTGTTTGAACGCGACACCTTCATCAACCTGATGTGGACCCCGGAGTGCCGCGCCTTGCGTCATATTTTTGTGGCGGATCGTGCTGCATCAAAAATACCGGATGTCCCCGCAGATACTGCGCAGCGCGCTATTAATTCAGTAGCAGTCATCGGCGCTGGCACCATGGGGGGCGGCATTGCCATGAATTTCCTCAACGCCGGTATCCCGGTGAAGATGCTGGAAATGAAACAGGATGCGCTGGACCGCGGCATGGCCACTATACGCAAGAACTACGAATCCCAGGTCAAAAAGGGCAAGCTCAAAGAGGACAAGTACGCGCAACGCATGAGCCTGCTCACCACCACACTCAGTTATGACGATCTGTCGGATGCTGACCTGGTCATCGAGGCCGTTTTTGAAGAAATCGGTGTGAAAGAAGCCGTGTTCAAGGAACTGGACCGCGTCATGAAGCCGGGTGCCATCCTCGCGTCCAACACGTCGACGCTGGACCTGAACAAGATTGCCTCGTTTACCCAGCGTCCGCAAGACGTGGTGGGCATGCATTTCTTCAGCCCCGCCAATGTGATGAAACTGCTGGAAGTGGTTCGCGGCGAGAAGACCGCAAAAGACGTGCTGGCCACCGTGATGGCCGTGTCCAAAAAGATCAAGAAAACCGCCGTCGTGTCAGGCGTGTGCGATGGTTTCATCGGCAACCGCATGATTGAGCAGTACGGTCGTCAAGCAGGCTTCCTGCTGGATGAAGGCTGCTCTCCGGAACAAGTTGACAAGGCGGTCGAAAAATTTGGTTTTGCCATGGGCCCGTTCCGCATGGGCGACCTCGCTGGCAACGACATTGGCTGGGCCATCCGCAAGCGCCGCTACACCGAAAAACCAGACATGAAGTACAGCAAGACCGCTGACTTGTTGTGCGAGAAAGGGCGCTTCGGACAGAAAACCGGTGCCGGCTGGTATGACTACGTGGCGGGCAAGCGCGACGCCGTGCCCAATGCGGAAGTTCTCACCATGCTCGACGAGCACCGCAAGGCGATTGGCGTTACGCCGCGCAAGGTGTCCGATGAGGAAATTGTGCAACGCCTGGTTTACTCGCTGGTTAACGAGGCCGCGCACATTCTGGAAGAAGGCATTGCCTCCAAGGCCAGCGACATCGACATCGTTTACCTGATGGGTTATGGCTTCCCGATTTACCGCGGTGGCCCGATGAACTACGCCGACCAGGTGGGCTTGTTCAATGTGGTGCAAGCCATGAACCGCTTTGCCAGGAATCCGCTGGACGATGCCAAGTTCTGGCAACCAGCGCCCCTGCTGGCCAAGCTGGCTGCTGAAGGCAAAACGTTTAACTGATTAGAAAGATCAACATGACATCAGCTGTAATTGTTTCTACCGCCCGCACGCCGCTTGCCAAAAGCTGGAAGGGTTCTTTCAACATGACCCATGGCGCCACGTTGGGTGGCCATGCCGTTGAACATGCGATCTCCAGGGCCGGCATTGAGGCCGGGGAAGTGGACGACGTGATCATGGGTTGTGCCAACCCCGAGGGCGCGACGGGCTTCAACATCGCCCGCCAGATTGCCTTGCGCGCTGGCTGCCCGGTGACCGTGTCGGGCATGACGGTCAACCGCTTTTGTTCGTCTGGTTTGCAAACCATTGCCCTCGCGTCACAGCGCGTCATCGCCGGTGAAGGCGATATTTATGTGGCCGGTGGTGTCGAGAGTATTTCCTGCGTGCAACAGGAGATGAACACGCACATGATCGCCGACCCGTGGCTCGTCAAGAACAAGCCCGAGATTTACTGGAACATGCTGCAAACGGCCGAGAACGTGGCCAAGCGCTACAACATCAGCCGTGATGCGATGGATGAATACGGCGCAGCCAGCCAGCAGCGCGCCACGGCCGCGTTGGCTGCAGGCCTGTTCAACGATGAGATCGCCCCGATCACCGTGACCATGGGCGTGGCTGACAAGGTCATGGGCCTGACCACCAAAAAAGTGACGGTGAGCCAGGACGAAGGCATCCGCGAAGGCACCACCAAGGAAGGCATCAGTGGCTTGCGTTCCGCCCTCCCCGGTGGCCTGATTACCGCTGGTAATGCCAGCCAGTTCTCGGACGGCGGTGGCGCTGTGGTTGTGATGAATGACGCACTGGCCGAGAAAAAGGGACTCAAGCCCCTGGGCCGGTTCCTGGGTTTTGCCGTGGCCGGTTGCGAGCCGGACGAGATGGGCATTGGTCCGGTGTTTGCCATTCCCAAGGTGCTGGCGCGTCTGGGCCTGAAGATCAGCGACATTGACTTGTGGGAGCTGAACGAAGCCTTTGCGGTACAGGTGCTGTACTGCCGTGACAAGCTGGGCATTCCTGCCGAATTGTTGAACGTCAACGGCGGCGCGATTGCGGTGGGTCACCCTTACGGGGTGAGCGGCCAGCGTTTGACCGGGCATGCCCTGATCGAAGGCAAGCGCCGTGGCGCCAAACGCGTGTGCGTCACCATGTGCATTGGCGGTGGCATGGGGGCTGCAGGCGTTTTTGAAGTGCTCTGACCCCGTCACTGACGTTTCATTCAACTCTTGATTCTGGGGCTGCAGTCATACCGATTGCAGTCCCTTTTTTTATAGGTCACACCATGAGCTTGCGTTCCACACTCGATTTTTTGCTGTACCAGTGGCTGGATGCGCCGGCACTGAACCAGCGTGAGCGGTTCGCCGACCACAGCCGCGAAACTTTTGACGCGGTGCTGGAGACTTGCGAGCGAATTGCACGTGAAAAATACGCGCCGTTCAACCGCACGGTTGACGTGCAGGAGCCGCATTTTGACGGCGAGAAAGTGATCTTGCCCCAAGTCACGCATGATGCACAAAAAGCCTATGCCGAGTCCGGCATGCTGAGCGCAGCGCAAGATTTTGAGATGGGGGGCATGCAGTTGCCCTACACGATCGAGGCGGCGGCCAATTCATTTTTTGCCTGTGCGTCCGTCAGCATGGGCTCCGGCATGTTGACCACAGGCAACGCGAACCTGTTGATGGTGCATGGCACGCCGTTGCAAAAAGAGGTGTTTGCGAAGAATGAGTTTTCAGGCCGCTTCTCGGGCACCATGTGTTTGAGCGAACCCCAGGCCGGTTCCAGCTTGTCGGATGTCACCACCCGTGCCACGCCCGATGGTGAAAACTTTGAGTCCGACCCGCTGGGCGCCCGTTATCGCCTCAAAGGCAACAAGATGTGGATCTCCGCCGGAGAGCACGAGCTGACCGAGAACATCATCCATCTGGTGCTGGCCAAGATTCCGGGGCCGGATGGCAAGCTCATTCCCGGCACGCGGGGCATCTCGCTGTTTGTGGTGCCCAAGAAAATGGTGAACGCGGCGGGAGCGCTGACGGGCGAGCGCAACGATGTCGCCCTGGCGGGCCTGAACCACAAGCTGGGCTGGCGCGGCACCACCAACACCTTGCTCAATTTCGGTGAGGGCAAGTACCCCGTGCAGAGCACCGGAGGCGGTCTGGACGGGCAGGGCGCAGGGGCGGTGGGCTACCTCGTGGGCAAGCCGCATGAGGGCTTGCGTTGCATGTTCCACATGATGAACGAGGCGCGCATTGGCGTGGGCATTGCCGCCACCATGCTGGGCATGGCGGGGTATTACGCGTCACTGGACTATGCGAAAAACCGTCCGCAGGGTCGGCCTGTGGGGGCGGGAGGCAAAGATGCCTCACAACCGCAGGTGCGCATCATCGAGCACGCTGATGTCAAACGCATGCTGCTCGCACAGAAGTCTTATTGCGAGGGCGCATTGGCGCTTGAGTTGTATTGCGCTCGCCTGGTGGATGAGCAGCACACCGGTGTGGCCGAGGCTGCTGACGACGCCCGTCTGCTGCTGGAGGTGTTGACGCCAATTGCCAAAAGCTGGCCGAGCGAGTGGTGCCTGGAGGCCAACTCGCTGGCCATCCAGATTCATGGCGGCTACGGTTACACGCGGGACTTTCCCGTGGAGCAATACTGGCGTGATAACCGCCTGAACATGATTCATGAAGGCACGCACGGCATTCAGGCGGCGGACTTGCTGGGCCGCAAGGTCCTGATGGAGGGCGGCCGCGGGCTGGCTCTGCTGGCGGGACGGGTCAACGCCACCATCGAGCGCGCCAAACAGGTGCCTCAGCTGTCGGCACATGCCGATGCGCTGGCGGATGCCCTGCGACGGGTGTCGGAGGCCACCCAGGCCGCATGGGCGACCGGTGTTCCTTTGGAGGCTCTGGCCAATGCGGTGCCTTATATGCAGGCGTTTGGGCACACGGTGCTGGCCTGGGTTTGGCTGGATGTGGCCGCGGCCTCGCTGGCCCTGGACGCTACACAATCGATAGCTGCTACCGCAGGCAGAGTAAGCGCTACACGCTATTTTTATCATTATGAGTTGCCCAAGATCGGGGCCTGGCTCCAGGTGGTTGAAAGCCGTGACCAAACCTGTGCGGCCATGGCCGAAGACGCCTTCTGACCCGCGCTGTGATATCACGCATGGGACACCAGCCCGGCACGTCTTGACGGCACAATAAACCACCGAACTCAACCCACATCAGGAAATAATTTTCATGGCACGTACTATTCAGCAACTTTTTGATCTCACCGGCAAGACCGCGCTGGTGACCGGCGGCTCGCGTGGCCTGGGCCTGCAAATGGCACACGCTCTGGGTGAGGCCGGCGCCCGGGTGCTCATCAGCTCCCGCAAGGCCGAAGACCTGGAGCAGGCCACGGCCGAGCTGCAGGCGGCCGGTATTGATGCCCGCTGGGTCGCTGCCGACTGTGCCAAGGAGTCTGAAATCCATCGCCTGGCCGATGAAACCCTGCAACGCATGGGTGACGTTGATATTCTGGTCAACAACGCCGGAGCCGCCTGGGGCGCGCCCGCCGAAGACCACCCGATTGATGCCTGGGACAAGGTGATGAACCTCAACGTGCGTGGCTACTTCATCCTGAGCCAGATCATTGCCAAGAAAAGCATGATTGCGCGGCGGTCGGGGCGCATCATCAATGTGGCCTCAATCGCCGGCCTGGGCGGCAACCCCGAAGGCATGACCACCATCGCCTACAACACCTCCAAGGGAGCGGTCATCAATTTCACGCGCACCCTGGGTGCCGAATGGGGCAAGTACAACATCACCGTGAATGCCATCTGCCCCGGCTTTTTCCCAAGCAAGATGACCATGGGCACGCTGGCCGCTTTGGGTGAGGAAAAGCTGGCTGCGCACGCGCCGCTCAAACGCCTGGGCGACGATGAAGACCTCAAAGGTTTGTGTGTTTTGTACGCCTCTGATGCGGGCAAGCACATCACGGGACAGTGGCTGGCCGTGGACGGCGGCGTGAGCGTGGTGACCGGTGGCTGAAAACCAACTTTCCTTTGGCGTTGAGATTCCATTTGTCGATCACCTTGGCTTTGCGCTGAGGGTGTTCGATGGTGGCTTGTCAGAACTGCTGTATGAGCCCCAGCCAGAACATCTCAACTCGTTTGGCGTCACCCATGGTGGTGCGTTGATGACGTTGCTCGACGTCGCCATGGCGGTGGCCGCGCGCAGTGTGCACAAAGCAAGCGGCGTGGTCACCATTGAGATGAAAACCAGCTTCATGCAGCCTGCCCGCGGCCAGCTCACGGCCAAGGGGCATCTGATCCACCGCACGGCGACCATGGCGTTCACGGAAGCCACTGTTTTTGATGCTGAAGGGCGCGCCTGTGCGCATGGCACCGGCACCTTCAAGTATGTGAAGCGTTTGGCAGTTGGCCCGCGCAGCACGCAGGCGCTGAACGTCACTGCATCTGTTATTTCAACCGACTGATTTTTTCCCAGTTTTCCCAAGGAATTCAACGTGCCACAAAACAAGCAAATCCAGCTGGACAACCGGCCTAGCGGCGAAGCCACGGTCAGCAACTTCAAACTGGTGATGGGTGACACGCCTGCACTGCAAGACGGACAGGTGCTGGTACAACACCACTTTTTGAGCCTCGACCCCTACATGCGCGGGCGCATGAACGATAGCAAGAGCTACGCGGTACCGCAGGCCTTGGGGCAAACCATGGGCGGGGGCACGGCAGGTGAGGTCGCTGAATCAAAAAATACCAAATTCACCGTGGGTGACAAGGTGGTGGGCATGGGCGGCTGGCAGCAATACAGCGTGGTGAACGCTAATGAACCCGGCGCGCTGCGCAAGGTTGACACCACCCATGTTCCCTTGAGTGCCTACCTGGGGGCCGTTGGCATGCCGGGGGTGACTGCGTGGTACGGCCTGGTCAAAATTATCGAGCCCAAAGCCGGTGAGACCCTGGTAGTCAGCGCTGCTACTGGTGCTGTGGGCAGCGCGTTTGCGGCGTTGTCAAAGGCCCGCGGCTGCCGCACGGTGGGTATTGCCGGAGGGCCGGAGAAATGCAAGTACGCCGTTGATGAACTGGGCTTTGACGCCTGCATCGACTACAAATTGCACAAGGACGCCGCGTCGCTCTACCGTGCGCTCAAAGAAGCTTGCCCGGCCGGTATTGATGGTTATTTCGAAAACGTAGGCGGTATGGTGCTTGACGCCGTGCTGGGTTGCATGAATGCCTTTGGCCGCATTGCGGTGTGCGGCATGATCGCCGGCTACGACGGCGCCCCCTTGCCCCTGGCCAACCCCGCGCTGATTCTTGTGAGCCGACTCAAGGTGCAGGGCTTTATCGTGAGTGAGCACATGGACGTGTGGCCCGAGGCGCTCAAGGAACTCGCTACCTTGGTGGCCACCGGAAAACTCCGCCCCCGTGAATCCGTGGCTCAAGGGATTGAGGCTGCACCTGAAGCATTTTTGGGCTTGCTCAAAGGCCGGAATTTTGGCAAGCAGCTGGTCAAGCTGCTTTGATCAACGGGAGGTATGACCATGGCAGACATCATTCTTCATCACTACCCGACTTCACCCTTTTCGGAAAAAATACGGCTGGTTCTGGGCTTTAAAAACCTGGCATGGAAGTCCGTGCTTATCCCGGCCATCATGCCCAAGCCCGACGTGCTGGCGCTGACCGGTGGTTACCGCAAGACGCCGTTTCTACAGATGGGCTCGGATGTGTATTGCGACAGCTCTCTGATTTGCGATGTGCTGGAGCACCTGCAACCCACGCCCACGCTGTACCCGGAGCATCACAAGGGCCTGGCGCGTGTGTTGGCGCAGTGGGGAGACACGACGCTGTTCTGGGCCGCCATGGCCTACAACCTGCAGCCCAAAGGCGCGGCTGTCATGTTTCAGGGCGCGCCGGTTGAGGCCGCCAAGGCCTTTGGTGCGGACCGTGCCGCCATGTCTGCAGGCATGACCCGCCTGCGCCCGGCGGACGCGACGGCCGCTTACAAAACGTATTTGCGCCGCATCGCCAACATGCTTGAAGACCAGCCTTTTCTGATGGGCAGCGCGCCTTGCGTGGCGGACTTTGCTGTCTACCACCCCCTGTGGTTCTCGCGCAATCGGATACCCGTGATGGCGGACATTCTGGAGGCCACACCCGGGGTATTGGCCTGGATGGACCGCATGGCGGCGTTGGGGCATGGCCAGATGGAAAAATACTCTGCTATAGAATCAATAGCTGCTTGCGCACATTCCACGGGGGCTATAGCCCAAAATGATTCAAACTTTCAGGATGAGCACGGCATTGCGCTGGGCAGCCTGGTGGCTGTGGCGGCCGAGACTTTCGGCCAGGAAGCCACGCAAGGCGTGTTGGTCGCAGCCACCCGCACACGTTACACGCTGAGCCGTGTGGACGAGCGTGCAGGCCATGTGCATGTGCACTTTCCCCGTATTGGCTACGTGCTCAAGGCGGTGACGCCGACATGAGCCCTGTTGCCGTGAAGACCCAGGAAGAACCGCTGCGATGGAAGCTGAGCAGCTTCACAGCGCTGAGTGTGCAGGACTTGCACGACCTGCTTCAACTGCGCAGCGAAGTCTTTGTGGTCGAGCAAAACTGCGTCTTTCAAGACATAGACGGGGCCGATGCCCTGGCCATGCATCTGCTGGGCCACCGCGGTGACATGTTGGTGGCCTATGCCCGGTGCTTCTCCGCCGGTGTGAAGTTTGCGGAGGCCAGCATTGGCCGCGTGGTCACCCGCAGCAGCGCGCGTGGGGGTGGACTGGGGCACCTGCTGATGAAAGAGGCGGTTTCGGCGGTCTGTTCGCAGTGGGGGCCGCAGCCTATACGGATTGGCGCGCAGGCCCGGTTGAAACACTTTTACAGCGG
Source organism: Rhodoferax sp. LS1R11 (assembly GCF_056521395.1). Classification (NCBI taxonomy): domain Bacteria; kingdom Pseudomonadati; phylum Pseudomonadota; class Betaproteobacteria; order Burkholderiales; family Comamonadaceae; genus Rhodoferax; species Rhodoferax sp. LS1R11. Next base: position 34,396 of record NZ_JBWMAW010000006.1, on the reverse strand, counting down.
CCATGCTTTCGTGGACGCTGGCAAACCCTATGTCGAAGACGGCATTGACCATTTAGAGATGGTCTGGCAACCCTGCAACCTGGAGCAAATTCGTGATTACTGATTTCAAAAACAAAACGGCTGTCCTGACAGGGGCCGGTTCCGGCTTTGGCCTGGAATGCGCCCGCCTGGGTGCCAGGCTGGGCATGAACCTGGTGCTCGCCGATGTGCAGCAGGATGCGCTGGACCATGCGGCCGCCGAGTTGGAGGCTACCGGTGCGCAAGTGCTGGCCTTCAAACTGGATGTCTCCAAAGCTGGCGAGGTAGAAGCCTTGGGCCGCGCGGTGCAAGCGCGTTTTGGTGCGCCTCACTTTGTTTTCAACAATGCGGGCGTGGGGGCCGGAGGCCTGATTTGGGAAAACACAGCAGAAGACTGGCAATGGGTCATCGGTGTCAATCTGTTGGGTGTTGCCCATGGCGTGCGCGTCTTTACCCCCATGATGCTGGAGGCGGCAAAACAAGACCCCACGTATCAGGGCCACATCGTCAACACGGCCAGCATGGCAGGCTTGCTGAATGCGCCCAACATGGGCATCTACAACGCCAGCAAACATGCCGTCGTCAGCATGAGTGAAACGCTGTACCAGGACCTGGCGCTCGTCACGGACCAGATCAGCGCGTCCGTGCTGTGTCCGTTCTTTGTGCCCACCGGCATCAGCCAGAGCCACCGCAACCGCCCGTCAGAAGCCGTGCCCGTCAAGCCCACCAAAAGCCAGCTCATTGGACAAGCCATGAGCGACAAGGCGGTGGGTTCGGGCAAGGTCAGCGCGGCTGATGTGGCGCAAAAAGTGTTTGACGCGATCTCCAGCAACCAGTTCTACATCTACAGCCACCCCAAAGCCATCGCTTCGGTTCAGGTCCGGATGGAAGACATCATGCTGGCCCGCAACCCGACGGATCCTTTCAGCCACAAGCCGGAGTTGGGCGTGGCCCTGAAGCAGGCCCTGCGGGAAGGCTGACCCAACGAGGCCCGCCTCGTGACGTCAATGGACGTTGACGGGGCGCCCTTCGGTGAATAAATCGACCTGGGCCAGCATCGTGCCCGATTTTCCAAGCAAGGCCACGAACTGGCGCAGTTCTTCGTCCTGAATGAAACTGGCCGATGACTCGGCCGACAGCATGCGATCCGTGTGCTGCGGCCGTGCAATGACAAAGCCTTGCACGTAGTCCACGCCAATTTCGGTCAGCGTCTGCACGGTGGCAAAGTCTTCAGCCCACTCCGCCACCACCTTCATGCCCAGGTTCTTGGCCAGGTTGACGATTGCCTCGACAATGGCCACATTGGCGGGGTGCTTGTTCATGTCGACAATAAAGCTGCCGTCGATCTTCAGCAGATCCGCCGTGAACTCCTTCAGATACGAGAAGGAGGTGTAGCCCGCGCCAAAGTCGTCCAGCGCCACGGTGACCCCATAGCTGCGGACCTTGTCGACAAAGCGGCGCGTATTGTCCAGGTCATGCAGGGCCACACTCTCGGTGATCTCCAGACACAACTGACCCACGATACGTGGGTTCTGCTCAAGCAGGGTGTACACGTCCTGCAGGAATTTTTCATCGTTGAGGGAGGCACCGCTCAAGTTCATGCACACAAACTTGGTGTGTTTCAGCTGGGCATGGTTTTTGTCGAGCCACGCCAGTGTGGTCTTGAGTACCCAGCGGTCAATCATGCCCATGCGGCCACTGGACTCACCTGCAGCGATCAAGCGGTCCGTCGGAACGACCTTGCCATCCGCATCGCGCATGCGCAGCAAGACTTCAAAGTTCAAGGACTCATGCGGTGCCACCAGAGACATGATGGGCTGCATCTCAAGGTACAGGCCATCGGTGGCGGAACTCGTTGCCAGCAAGGCAATCAGCTTGAGTTCAGCCTCATGCTGCTGGAAGGCAAGGGCATTCTTCTCATACACCACCAGACCGGCACCGTTGGCCGCCTTGGCTTGGCGACACGCCCGGTCAGCGGTGGACATGGCGTCGTTGAACTTCATGCCGCTGCTCACCTCGACCAGTCCAATGGAGCCCCGCACATAAAACGCCTTTTCCCCGATCCGGTAAGGCTGCGTGCCGATGCTGTCCACAACGCCACGACACAGCACCGCAGCCCGTTCGATTGGCGTGGACGGGAAGACAATGACAAACTCATCACCCCCCACGCGGCCAAACTGCAGGTCGGAGCCAAGCAAGTTGGACACCCGCGTGCACACCTGCCTCAGCACCTCGTCACCAGCGCCGTGGCCGAACAAGTCATTGATCAGCTTGAAGCGGTCAAGATCCAGATAGGCGAGTGCCATCGGGTTGTCTTCGGCGAGATTGGTGATGGCACTGGTCAGTGCCTTTTCGATGCCGCGCCGGTTAAGCACTTTGGTCAAGGAGTCATGGTTGGCCAGAAAATACAGGTCTTCAGTGGCCCTGGATTTTTCAGTGACATCCTGCAACGAGCCTTCAATGCGCTCGCGGGCCAACGTGGCCTTGACCAGAAACCGCTTTGAACCAGAGAAGCCGAGCATCTTGCGACCCTTGATTTCAAGCTCGACCTCTGTTTTGCTGTGCAGCATTTGATGAAGCTGCGTCCATGCGCCGTCCGCAAAATACTGCTGCCACGAATTGCCTCCATCGTCGAGCACATTGGGCCCCAACATACTGAGCAGGGCAGGGTTAGCGCTCATGAAACGACCCCGCAAGTCCAGAGTGAACAACCCAATCGGCATGGCTTCGTAGGTGTCTTTGAGCTCCGCTTGCAATGCAAGGCGCTGCACATGTTCCTGTCGCATGTGCTCCGCAATCGCCAGCGCAGCCAGCAGGCTGGAGGACAGGGCCGCGGTGACGCTGTTGACTGACCCAATCAGTCCTTTGACTCCAAGTGCAGCCGAGATGACTTCATAAAAGCTCGCTATCAAAGTAATGCTGATTGACGCACCGTAGAGAAGCGCGACCGGAGAGCGCACTCGCATCAAAATGCGAACCAAATAGTACGAGAAAACTCCGATCACCAGTCCAGTTGATATCCATAGAAAAGGAAGGTAGAGACGATAGGGGGCGACGGCCGACGCCAACAGCAAAGGAGGGCAGGTCCATTGCATGAATTGAAGAGGGCGTTTTGCGCCGACCCGCTTCAGCTCGTCGCGAAACAGTGCCTGAAACAAGGCGATCGCCAGCACGTAATACAGCGCTAGTGTGAATGATCTGACGTGCGACATCCATTCCTGCTGTATTGTGATGCCCAGCCATTGATTGTCCCACCCACTAGACAAGGCCGCCATTCGGAGATTGACGACAAGCCATGCAGTGAACAGTAAATACAACGCATTTCGGTTGATCGCAGCGGCAACCAAAACGAACGCCGCGAGTATCAAAATACCGCCGTCTAAAAGGCCTGATTTTCTGTGAAATTCTTGCGCGGAAAGCTGAAGTTCAGATGCAGTCCACTTCAGCGCGGAGATGTGGGCTGGGCCCACTGGGTTCGTTCGACATAAGACGCGTTGAGTGCGTCTGGTGGGATTCAGCGATAGTGCGAACCCCGCCTTAACCAAAGAAACTTCACCAGTCCCGCCTCGTCGGTCAGCCTTTCCCAAAGGCTGAAGCGATCGAGCGTCCCAGCATTCAATTTCGGTCGCATGTCGCGACGGAAATTCGACCTTTAGCGGGACAAAATCATCATCCGTTGGAGTGACAAAGGTGAGCCATACCGGCGCTTCCGATAATTGTGTACTGAAATTTTGAACGAAGGCTCCAGAGTCAAGTGCCCTCAGGGCCTGCTCTGGACTAGTGATATTGGCATCTATTTGCGTGACTTGAAAATCAATTGGCTTGGCTGACCGCGCGATGCTATCGGTCTCGGACGCGAGAAAACATGCCAGCGAAAAGACCCCAATTAACGCAGGCACTGCAAATGCCGAAAACACGAATAAATAACGGCTGATCTTCTTGACGACGAACTCGCTCCAGAGGTGCGAAATGTTAGCCCAACTACTCATATATGTCACGGCATATTGGCGAATCGACCGGTCGGCATTCAATTATTGGCCGTATCGTTTTTCGGATAAAACTGACTCCAATGGTTTCCATTTGTTGTCTTTTCGGTTCGGTTCCAAGCAACCCTGTTTTTTCTATTCACGCTTTTTCATCGTGATAAAAGGAATATACATGACGGGACGAGGTTGGCGATCAAAAAATTGATGCTGCACAACTGTAGTACCAAGGATGCACCTTGCAGACGGTTATCTGAACAACTGCAGCCTTTGATTCTTCCAATTTTCCGAAGATTTGTTTGTTGCAGTAGCTATTTCGGTTGGCTCGGCACACCTTTAAATCCTGAATCGGCACGGCCAGTTTGGCGTCTCAGCACAGGGCTGTCAATTGACATACGCTGGATTTATGAGCGGCGTCAATTTTTTCTGGTCCAATTTCGATTGACGACTATAGCGCGGAGACTCATCAAGGTGGATGTCGGGATGATCGGTGCGAAAGGCGAAGTCAAATAAAGGATGTGCCGCTTCCATCCAGCGCGATTCTGCCGAGTCCACATTTGAAGTCATGACTCGATGTGGAATTCCTCCCACGTGCGAAAGCGGAATGTAGCCAGCGTCTGGGAAAACGTCTTCGTATAGTAGGCCTTTGTATTGGCGATCCATCGGCGAGCGGCCGGTTACGACCATCCACTCTGTACCAATCTGGTGGCAGTACAAGTAAAATGCTTTGAACAGCACCGTGGTTACCAACCGTCCGCCTGTTTTATGCGCCACACCTAGGCGAGAGGCCTCTGCCAATCGGCACGTTTGCAGCCATTTTGGCAAATCGACGGATTTCTCGACGCAAAGAGGCTGAAATTCATTTGTTTGAATTCGCATTGAGCCGAGCGCGGAGCCATCTAATTTGGATTCGGCTAACAAAATGACAGTTCCTTCTTCTGCATCGGCCTCCTCTGGGGTTCTCAATGATTCAGCGAACACGGGCAAATGACGAGCATACGCTTCGTGGCGAACACAGACTGCTTTGTTCAAATCGTCTTTGCTGCTGACTAACTTTACAGTGAATGGAAGTGATTCTTCGATCAATCCATTGGATTTTCTGGCCATGCCCGAGCGTGTTTTTAGTGGCTGGATGCGGGGTGGCTGGTAGGCGGCAGGCGTGATTTGTTGAAGCATGGTGCAACTCCGTTCGGGACGATTTGATCGACCCATCGGACAACCCAAATTGCGTTATCCGATGCGCTGAGACCCAATGTAGACGGGCGTTTCCAAAACTGTTGTCAGCGTTTTACTGGTGAGGCTGTAAGGTTTTTTTCAAAATTTGTAAGGTTTTTTCTTACAGCAAGCCGTGGGCCTCCGATTAGCGCTTTTGGGGTATCAAAACCAGCCTGTGGCAAACTCGCGACCTTCGTTTCAGTTTTAGCCAGCGCCATGCTGGCGAGTCTTAAAGTCATGCAGAAAATCATCGCGCAGATCGCGCAAGAAATCCGGGTCCAGACTAAACAGGTACAGGCTGCCGTCGAGCTGTTGGATGGTGGTGCCACCGTTCCATTCATTGCCCGCTACCGCAAAGAAGTGACCGACGGCCTCGATGATATTCAGTTGCGCGAACTTGAAGCCCGGCTGAGCTACTTGCGCGAACTGCGTGACCGGCTGCAAGTCGTGATCAAGAACATTGAGGAGCAGGGCAAGATGACAACCGCCCTGCTGGCCGCTCTGGTGGGGGCGTCCACCAAGCAGGAACTGGAAGACTTGTATTTGCCATTCAAGCTCAAGCGCCGGACCAAGGGGCAGCTGGCCAAAGAAGCCGGGCTGGAGCCGCTGGCGAATGCCCTGTTTACCAATCCTGATTTGGTGCCAGCGGATGAAGCGCTGAAATATGTGATCTCGATGCGTCCTGTGGTCGAGGGTGAAGACAAACAGCCCGATTTTTCAACCGTGCAGGCGGTACTGGATGGCGTGCGCGATCTGTTGAGCGAGCGCTGGGCCGAAACGCCGACGCTGGTGCAAGATCTGCGCGAATGGCTGTGGCAGGAGGGTTTGTTCCAGAGCCACCTGATGGACGGCAAGGATGAAAACAACGCCGATGTCGCCAAGTTTCGGGATTATTTTGACTATGACGAGCCGATTGGGCGTGTGCCCTCGCACCGCGCACTGGCGGTGTTTCGGGGCCGCGGCCTGGAGATTCTGGATGCCAAGCTCATTCTTCCTGAACAAAATGTGCCTGCAGCCCCCGTCAGTAGTGCGCAAGCAGCTATCAAAACAAGAGCGGCCCCTGTGGTTTCACTGGCCGAAGGGCGCATCGCCTTGCGCCTGGGCTGGAGCCACAAGAGCCGGGCGGCCGACGATCTGATTCGCAAATGCATTGCCTGGACCTGGCGTGTGAAGCTCAGCCTGTCGACCGAACGCGATTTGTTCACCCGTTTGCGGGAGGATGCAGAGAAGGTCGCTATCAAGGTGTTTGCGGACAACCTGCGCGATTTGCTGCTGGCCGCACCGGCCGGCCCGCGTGTCGTGTTGGGCCTGGACCCCGGTATCCGCACCGGGGTGAAAGTGGCGGTGGTCGACACCACCGGCAAGCTGGTGGAGACCTCAACGGTATTTCCGCACGAGCCGCGCAAGGACTGGGAAGGCTCGCTGCACATTTTGGGCAAGCTGTGTGAGAAGCATGGCGTGAATTTGATTGCCATCGGCAACGGGACGGCCAGCCGCGAGACGGACAAGCTGGCGGCGGACCTGATCAAGCTGCTGGCCAAGGCCTCGGACCGCCTGATTGAAAAAGTGGTGGTGAGCGAAGCCGGTGCCTCGGTGTACTCCGCCAGCGAATTTGCGTCGCAAGAGATGCCGGATGTGGATGTGAGCCTGCGCGGCGCCGCCAGTATTGCCCGGCGTCTGCAGGACCCGTTGGCCGAACTGGTCAAGATTGATCCCAAATCCATTGGCGTCGGCCAGTACCAGCATGACGTCAACCAGAGTGAGTTGGCCAGAACGCTGGAAGCGGTGGTGGAAGATTGCGTGAACTCGGTGGGCGTTGACCTGAACACGGCCAGCGTGCCGCTGCTTTCCCGCGTGTCAGGCCTGAGCCCCAGCGTGGCCAAGGCGGTGGTGCGCTGGCGCGAAGCCAATGGCGCGTTCAACAACCGCCAACAACTGATGCAGGTCACCGGCCTGGGCGCCAAGACGTTTGAGCAAAGTGCGGGCTTTTTGCGCATTCGCGGGGGCGACAACCCGCTGGACATGACCGGCGTGCACCCCGAAACCTATCCGGTGGTGGAGAAGATCATGGCGCACACGGCCAAGCCCGTGGCCGAGTTGATGGGGCGCGCCGACATGCTCAAGGTGCTCAAGCCGGAGCTGTTTGCCAATACGCAGTTTGGCGTGATCACCGTCAAGGACATTCTGGGTGAGCTGGAAAAACCGGGCCGCGACCCCCGTCCCGACTTCAAGGTGGCCCGCTTCAACGACGGTGTGGACGACATCAAGGACCTGAAAGAGGGCATGGTGCTGGAGGGCACGGTGAGCAACGTGGCCGCCTTTGGTGCCTTTGTGGACTTGGGCGTGCATCAGGATGGATTGGTGCACGTGAGCCAGTTGAGCCACAAGTTTGTGACCGATGCGCGTGAGATCGTCAAGACCGGCGACATCGTCAAGGTTCAGGTGGTGGAGGTCGACGTGGCGCGCAAACGCATTGCCTTGACCATGAAGCTTGGTGCGGCACCCGCGAGGCGGGACGGTCCGGGTGATAATCGGTTCCAGGGAGCAAGCAACAACCAAAGGGGCCGATCGAGCAGCCAGGGTTTTGCATCGCCGTCCAGCACGCCGCAATCCACGGCCATGTCTTCAGCTTTTGCAAAGCTCAAGGGCACCGCACGCTAACAGACCGTCAATGAATCAGACATATTCATCAAAATTTGAAGTTGAGTTTTCATGGAACTGAAGACGCTGCTCGCGTCCCAGTTCGTCCTGCCCAGTATTCCCAAGGTAGTGGCGCTCCTGCTGAGCCAACTGGAACGCGCCGAGCCTGATCTGAAGGCCATTACCCAGCTGATCAGCACTGATCCGGCATTGACCACCCGTTTGTTGCAACTCGCCAATTCGGGATTTTTCAAACTCTCCGGCAAGATCAGCAGTGTGTCCGAAGCGCTCGCAATTCTGGGCCTGGGCCATGTTCGAACCATGGCCGTGGCGGCGGCATCCGGCGCTTCATTCAAGGCGGTTCCGGGCATCAACCTGCAGCAGTTCTGGACGTACAGCGTGAATGTGGCGCGCCTGGCCCGGTCTTTTGCCGGGGTGGTGCGGCAAAACCAGCAGGCCGCCTTCACCTGTGGGCTGATTCATGCGGTGGGCGAGTTGGCCATGCACATCGGCATGCCCGAAGAAATGGCCACCCTTGACGGAAAAGTGTCCCCGCTTGATTTGAAGCGCGCCAGGCAGGAGTCCAGGACCTTGGGCTTTTGTTATGCCCAAGTGGGCGCGGGTTTTGCGCGCAAATGGCAGTTCCCGCAACCCATGGTGGATGCATTGGAGCATCAGGATGCTCCCTTTCAAAACGATGTGTATGAACCCCTGGCCGGCGTCATTCACCTGGCCTCGTGGCGGGCTCGGGCCAAAGAGGCTGACCTGTCCGAAAAAAACCTGGCCGTGACCTTTCCCGGCTCGGTGGGGGATGTGCTGGGGTTGGACATCGACATGGTGCTTCAGCAAGACCCCATTGACTGGATGGCCCAGATGCCGGGGCGGCCCCTGCTTTAGGGTCAAGGCACGATGGTGGTGAACAGGTATACGGCAAATATCACCAGATGCACCACACCCTGCAACACGTTGGTCCGCCCGGTCCCCAGCGAGAGCGAAGCCACAAAGAGCGAGAGTAGCAGCAAGACCGATGATTTGGTATCAATACCCAGCGTTAGCGTCAACCCGGTGCTGAGCGACACAATGGCCACCGCGGGAATGGTCAGTCCAATGCTGGCCAGCGCGGAGCCCAATGCCAGATTCAGGCTCGTTTGCAATCGGTTGGCACGCGCAGCGCGCAGGGCGGCAAGTCCTTCCGGCAGCAGCACCACAGCGGCAATGATCACCCCCACCAGGGCCTTGGGTGCGCCAGCCGCAGCGACGCCTGTTTCGATACTGGGCGCCAGTGTTTTGGCCAGCAAGACCACGGCCCCCAGGCTGACGAGCAGCAGAATGGCGCTCCATGTTGTCGTTTGCAGGCTGGGTGCCGCTGCATGCATTTCTTCGTTATCCGGCTCGTCGGCAGGCAAAAAATAGTCGCGGTGCCGCACGGTTTGCACGAATACGAAGGTGCCGTAGATCACCAGTGAGACGACAGCGATAAAGGCGAGCTGGCTGGGCACGTAGACCGGGCTGGGGTCGCTGGTGGTGTAGTTGGGCAGGATGATGGTCAGCACCACAATCGCAGCCAGGGTGGCCAATGAGGCGCTGACGCCGTCCAGACCGAAGGTTTGCTCCCTGAATCGGGCTGCGCCCACCAGCAGACACACGCCGACGATCCCGTTGAGGATGATCATCACGGCGGCAAACACCGTGTCCCGGGCCAGGGCGGTGGTGCTGGGGCCGCCGGCAAACATCAAGGACACGATCAGGGCCACTTCAATGACGGTGACGGCCACCGCCAGGACGAGTGTGCCAAAAGGCTCACCCACCCGATGGGCCACGACCTCGGCATGGTGCACCGCGGCCAGTACCCCGCCGATCAACCCCAGGGCAACCAGCAGCAAAAAAGCACCACCGAGCCCCAGGTAGGTTCCCGAAAACAGCGCCCAGGCCAAAACAGGGGCAAAGATGGTCCAGAGTGGAATGGGGAGAGACTTCTTCATGAATGCAGGATACAGGGTGTTTCCTTGTCTTCTTGTCCGGTTAGCATGTCTGCATGCATTCCGCCGCGCCCCACTCTGCAGGAAAAGCCCGGCTGATGGTCCCGGCGCTGCTGGGATTTGTGACCGGTACTGCCGCGCAATTGCAGCAAGTGGCGCTGCACCCCGGCTGGATTTATGCATGTTTTGTGCTGCTGGCCCTTGTTCTGTGTGTGGTTATTGCTATTAAATCAGTAGCAATTCATTGGCGCCTGATGTGGGTGGCGCTGGCGGTCGGCTTGTTGGGCTACGGTGTGACGGGCTTGCGTGCCAGCGCGTTTATCTCCGACACCTTGTCTGTCGAGCTTGAAGGGCACGACGTGTTCGTGACGGGCGTGGTGGATGCCATGCCCCAGCGCAATGAGACAGGCTTGCGTTTCAGGCTGGATGTTGAATCTGCGCAGTGGCGGGGCCGGCCCGTTTTACTCCCTCCACACCTTTATCTCGGCTGGTACAACGGTGTCTTTGGCGGAGGCGCCGGCATGGTGGGTGAACTGCAACGTCAGCCGGCGCCCATGGAGGCCGGTGAGCGCTGGCAGATGACGGTGCGCCTCAAGGCGCCGCACGGCGCCAGCAACCCGTTCGGTTTTGATTTTGAACTGTGGCTGTGGGAGCAGGGCTTGCAGGCCACCGGCTACGTGCGGGCCGGGCCGAAAGACCCGGCGCCCCTGCGTCTGGGGCAAACGGGCTGGCATCCTGTTGAGCGCGCTCGCCAGCAGGTGCGTGACCTGGTTTTTGAGCGCGTGACCGAACGCCAACACGCGGGCCTGATCGCGGCGTTGGTGGTGGGCGATCAAAACGCGATTGATCGCGCGGACTGGGACATCTTCCGGGCGACCGGTGTGGCCCACCTCATGGCCATCTCAGGGCTTCACATCACCATGTTCGCCTGGCTGGCGGCCTTGGCCATTGGCTGGCTGTGGCGTCGCTCCGCTCGACTTTGTCTGTGGGTACCGGCGCCCAGTGCGGCCTTGATGGGGGGCGTGCTGCTGGCGGTGGCCTACGCGGTTTTCAGTGGCTGGGGGGTGCCGTCCCAGCGCACGGTGTGGATGCTGGCAACCGTCGGCCTGCTGCGCCTGTCGGGCAAGCAGTGGCCGTGGCCGCATGTGTGCTTGCTGGCCTGCGCGGTGGTGGTGGCGGTGGACCCCTGGGCGCTGCTGCAAGCCGGATTCTGGTTGAGTTTTGTCGCTGTAGCTGTACTCTTTGCTACTGATTCAGGAGCTGCTCCCGCAGGAAGGACGGGGGCTAGAGGTCATTTTTATGCCATGTTTCGGGAGCAATGGGTCATCACCCTGGCTTTGACGCCGCTCACCCTGCTGCTGTTCGGGCAGGTCTCTTTGGTCGGATTGGCAGCCAACGCGATTGCAATCCCTTGGGTGACCCTGCTCATCACGCCGCTGGCCATGTTGGGCGTTGTTGTCCCGCCTCTGTGGGATGTCGCTGCCGGGGCCATCGCGGCGATGGCGTGGTACCTGCAGTTGCTGGCGGCCTTGCCGTTTGCCACGGTGTCTATGGCACAGGCGCCGCTGTGGGCTGGCGCCGTGGGCGTTGTTGGCGGCCTGCTGCTGGCCATGCCCTTGCCGTGGAACTTGCGATTCCTGGGCGTGCCGCTGATATTGCCTGTGCTGTTGTGGCAGGCCTCGCGCCCTTTGCAAGGCGAGTTCGAGCTGCTGGCGGCTGATATCGGGCAAGGCAATGCGGTCATTTTGCGCACGGCGACACACGCTTTGGTGTATGACGCCGGGCCACGGTTCAGCCGCGAAAGTGATGCCGGGCACCGCGTCCTGGTGCCGCTGTTGCGGGCGCTGGACACACCGGTGGACATGCTGATGCTCAGCCACAGGGACAGTGACCATGTGGGTGGCGCACTCGCCGTGTTGGCCATGCAGGCGCAGGCGGAGCTGGTGAGTTCGATCGAAGACGAGCATGAGCTTCAAACCGTGCGCAAGGCGACCCGCTGCATGGCGGGTCAACGCTGGCGCTGGGACGAGGTGGACTTCGAGGTGCTTCACCCGCAGGCTCAGGATTACGAGGCGCCCCCAAGGTCCAATGCCCTGAGCTGCACCTTGCGCATCAGCAATGGCACACGTACGGTGCTGCTGGCGGGTGACATTGAGGAAACTCAGGAGGCGCGGCTGGTAGAGCAGGGTGCCCAACGGCTCAAGGCCGATGTGTTGCTGGTGCCGCACCATGGCTCCAAAACCTCCAGCAGCGCCGCCTTTCTGGACGCCGTGCAGCCACGTATTGCCCTGGTACAGGCCGGGTATCGCAATCGGTTCGGTCACCCGGCGCAGCCCGTTTTGGTGCGCTATGCCGAACGTCACATCCAGGTCTTTGATTCGCCCCACTGTGGTGCAATCGGCTGGCACTCCAGCCGCCCAAATGACGCCGAATGTCACCGATTGAAAGCGCAACGTTATTGGCACCATCTTGTGCCCTAGGTGCTGCACCATTTCAGGTTGGCGCAAAGCTTGCTAAGCTCGTTACAGGAGGAAATTCGTTTATGCAGAAATTCGACGAGATGTATACCCAGTTGCCCTACGAGTTTTTTACTCAAGGCGCACAGATTCGTGATCATTACAAAATCTACGACGAATGGCTGGCCCGACAACCCGGCGACATGATGGCCAAGCGCCGCGAAGAGGCCGAAATGATCTTTCGCCGCGTCGGCATTACCTTTGCCGTTTACGGTGAAAAAGACGAAGACGGCGCCGGCACCGAACGACTCATCCCTTTTGACTTGATTCCCCGCGTCATCCCCGCCCATGAATGGGCCAGCATGGAGCGTGGTCTGGTGCAGCGTGTCACCGCGCTGAACCGCTTCATCCATGACGTGTACCACGACCAGGAAATCATCAAGGCGGGTGTCGTCCCGCGGGAGCAGATCGAGAAGAACGCCCAGTTCCGCCCCGAGATGATGGGCGTGGATGTGCCCAACAACATCTACTCCCACATCTCCGGCATCGATATCGTGCGCGCCCCCAACGCCAAGGGCGAGGGCGAGTACTACGTGCTCGAAGACAACCTGCGCGTGCCCAGCGGCGTGAGCTACATGCTCGAAGACCGCAAGATGATGATGCGGCTCTTTCCCGAGCTGTTCAATGCCCACCGCGTGGCGCCCATCGCTCACTACCCGGACCTCTTGCTGGAGACCCTGCGCGCCAGCAGCCCGGCCACCACGGCCGAACCCACTGTGGTGGTGCTGACCCCCGGCATGCACAACAGCGCGTATTTTGAACACGCCTTTTTGGCGCAACAAATGGGCATTGAACTGGTCGAGGGCCAGGACTTGTTCGTCAAGGACAACTTCGTTTACATGCGCACCACACGCGGCCCCAAGCGCGTGGACGTGATTTACCGCCGGGTAGATGATGATTTTCTGGACCCCAAAGTCTTCCGTCCCACCTCGACACTGGGTTGCGCGGGCCTGCTCGACGCTTACCGCGCCGGTCATGTGAGCATCTGCAATGCAGTCGGCACCGGTGTGGCGGATGACAAGTCGATCTATCCCTACGTGCCCAAGATGATCGAGTTTTACCTGGGCGAAAAACCCATCCTCAACAACGTGCCCACCTACATGTGCCGCAACAAGGACGACCTGGCCTACACCCTGGCCAACATGAAAGACCTGGTGATCAAGGAAGTGCACGGCGCGGGTGGCTACGGCATGCTGGTCGGCCCGGCCGCCACGAAGGCCGAGATTGAAGACTTCCGCAAGGCCGTGCTGGCCAATCCGAATGGTTATATTTCGCAGCCCACGCTGAGCCTGTCAAGCTGCCCCACGTTTGTTGAAAGCGGTATTGCCCCGCGCCATATCGACTTGCGTCCCTATGTGCTCAGCGGCAAGACCGTGCAGATGGTTCCCGGCGGTCTGACCCGCGTGGCGCTGAAAGAGGGCTCGCTCGTCGTGAACTCATCACAGGGCGGTGGTACCAAAGACACCTGGATTCTGGAGGAAGACCCCACTCCGGCAACCGCCGCGTCGCCTGCCGACGCTGCCACCCAGTCACAAACACAATCGTCTTGAGCGCCAAGGAGTTTCTTCATGCTGTCACGCACCGCCGACCACCTATTCTGGATGTCCCGCTACACCGAGCGGGCCGAGAACACTGCCCGCATGCTCGATGTGAACTACCAGACCTCGCTTTTGCCTCAATCCAGCGCTGTGGCGCAGGTGGGCTGGCAGGGTTTGCTGAGCATCAGTGAGCTGTTGTCCACCTACACCGAGGCCCATGGCGACATCGATGCACGCCGGGTCATGGATTTCATGGTGAAGGACGAAAGCAATCCGTCCAGCATCGTGTCCTGCCTGGGCGCCGCTCGCGAGAACGCGCGGGCCGTGCGCGGCACGCTCACCACCGAAGTCTGGGAAACCCAGAACCAGACCTGGCTGGAGGTCAAGCGGATGATCAAGTCCGGTGAATACGAGGCTGATCCATCCCAATTTTTCGAGTGGGTCAAGTTCCGCTCCCATCTTTCTCGTGGTGTGACGGTCGGCACCATGCTGATGGATGAAGCCTTGTACTTCATGCGGCTGGGCACTTTTCTGGAGCGGGCTGACAACACGGCGCGCCTGGTGGATGTGAAGTTTCATGCCGTTCAAAGCGACTTCTTTGGCACCGCCAACGAGAGGGACCAGGAGTATGACTTCTACCACTGGAGTGCCATTTTGCGCAGCGTCTCGGCCTTCGAGGTCTACCGCAAGGTCTACCGCGATGTCATCAAGCCCGAGCGTGTGGCCGAGCTGCTGATTCTGCGCCCGGACATGCCGCGCTCGCTGCATGCCAGCCTGAATGAGGTGGTGAGCAACCTGGCCATGGTGGCCGAGGACCAGTCGAGTGAAACCCAGCGCCGCGCCGGCAAGCTGTGTGCCGAACTCAAGTACGGCCGCATTGACGAAATTCTCGCCACCGGGCTGCATGCCTACCTGACGCAGTTCCTGGACCGCGTGAACGATCTGGGTGCCCACATCAGCCGGGATTTTTTGGTTCCCTCTATTGCCTGATGTCACGAGGTTGCTGGGCGCCGCCTAGCCGTCCCGACAGCTCAAATTGACCTTTCTGATGACTCGGCTTTCAGTGTGGTTGGGCGGCCTCAGCGTGGGCCGCAAACTCACGTTGATTTATCTGCTGGATTTGACTGCCGTGATCTTCATCTCCGGCATTCTCATTCACGAGAAGTTCATCGCCATCGACTTCGCCCGCAAAGAAATTGTGGGGGTCGCCTACACCACGGCTGTCCGGGAGGTGCTGACGAGTTTGATCCTTCCGGCCGACGGAGCCCAGGCGCAGAGTCAAGCGGCCATGTCGCACTTTCGGGGTGTGCAGGCCGCCCATGACGCTGACTTGGGAACAGCGAAAGACAGTGCGGCATTTGTTTCCGCCTGGGAGCGCGTGGGGTCTGCCATCCCGCCTGTTGATCCGGTATCGCTGACGCCGTTAATCCGGCGCGCGCGGACACTTCTGACCGCCGTTGGCAACCAGTCCAACTTGATTTTGGACCCTGATCTGGACAGCTACTACAGCATGTCGTTGACGGTGATGAGGTTTCCCGAGTTGGCCGACGTGCTGAATGAAACGATGCAGGTCCTGCGGACCCAAAGTACGTTCATCAACAGCAAGGAAACACAAAGTACCGCACTCCTGATCATGGCCGGACGGCTTGATGCGGCGATCCAGGCGACACGCGCAGATTACAGGCAGGCTTACGCTGCGGGCAACCTCGTTCTGAAGTCGTCGCTGCAACCCACGCAAATGGCGCTGGATACTCGCCTGACTGATTTGCTGGTCAAGGTACAGCAACTCGCTGACCGTGACGTGAACGCGCAAGATTTGGATGACATGAAACTCATCCACGCTGACGCCAACAAATTGCTTTTTCATGCCTGGCTGACCGGTGAGCAGACTTTGAATCGTTTGTTGCATGAGCGCGTGGATGCCCTGTTTTTGAGGATGTGGCTGCACTTGGGCACGGCACTGCTGTTGCTTCTCATGATTCTCGGTTTGGTTTATGTCGTGGCGCGCCAGATTTCAAAACCCCTGAAACGGCTGGCGGCGGTTGCCGATGAGGTTCGCCGGACCGGTGACCACAGTCTGCGCGCCCACTGGAGCAGCCGTGACGAAATCGGTCAGTTGGTCACCGCCTTCAACGGCATGCTGTTTCAACTCGACCGTGATCGGGTCATCCAACAGGAGATGGCGGCCGACGCGCGCGCTGCGCTGGCTCAGCAGGAGTTGGTCGAGTCAACGCCCATCCCGATGGTGGTGACTTCCGTGCCCGATCACCGGGTGCTTCATGCCAATGCACCCGCTCGCGCCTGGCTGGGCGGACAAAGCACCGATCCCTGGAGCAGTGGCCTGGACCCGGGCGTGCGAGCCCGATTTTTTCAGCGTTTGGCCGATCGCGGCGTGGTTGACGAGTTTGAAGTTCGGTGGCTTGGCGGGGCTGAACCATCCTGGGCGGTGCTGTCTGCGCGGCGCCTGACTTTCCAGGGGCAGGATTCAGTGCTGACCACTTTTACGCCGATCAATGTGCTAAAGCACATGGAGCAGCGCCTGGAGTTATGGGCGAAAGTTTTCGAGGCATCGTCCGAGGGGATCGTGATCATGGACGCCCAGCAGTCGATTTTGAGTGTGAATCGGGCCTTTTGCCGCAGCACCTCGTATGACTATTACGAGGTCATCGGTGAGAAGCTGGGCATGATGCTGGATGCCGAACAAGCAGACCAGGGCGAATCTCTCAGCAGTCAGATCAACCGGGCCATGGAAGCCAGTGACGCGTGGCAGGGCGAGGTGCGTTTTCGCAAACGTTCTGGAGAAACTTACCCTGCATGGCTCATGATTTCTGCTGTGCGGGAGTCGGCCAAACAGGGCGCGGTGTCGCACTATATTGGCCTGTCCATCGACATCACCGACCGCAAGCGCACCGAGGCGCGGGTCCAGTTTCTGGCGCACCACGACGTACTGACCGAGTTGCCCAACCGGTCACTGTGTCTGGACCATCTTCGCACGGCGCTCGACGCCGCTCAATTGAGCGGGCAATGCGTGGCGGTGCTCTTCATTGATCTTGACCGGTTCAAAAGTATCAACGACACCTTGGGCCACCATGTGGGGGACGGTCTGCTGCGTTCGGTTGCAGAACGTTTGATGCTGGCTGTCCGGGCCGGCGATACCGTCAGCCGGCTTGGTGGCGATGAGTTTGTGGTGATTTTGAGCACCGTGCTCAATAGCGTGGAGGCGCGTCACATTGTGGACCAGCGTCTGATTCCGCTGATCCGTCAGCCGCATCACGTGGAGGGACACGAGCTGCAGGTGTCTTGTAGCGTCGGAATTGCGATGTATCCGGAAGATGGCCTCGACCTTGATGAGCTCATGCGACGTGCAGACGCGGCCATGTACGAGGCCAAGTCAGCAGGGCGTGACACGGCGCGCATGTTCGAACCAGCGATTGACCATGCGATCAAGGAAAAACAAATTCTGGAACACCATTTGCGGCAGGCGCTGGAGCGTGGAGAGATGAGCCTGCATTACCAGCCGCGCCTCAAGTCTGATTTATTGACCGTGATGGGCGTTGAGGCCTTGCTGCGCTGGCATAGCCCGGAGCTTGGCCCCGTGTCACCTGCGCGCTTTATTCCCATTGCCGAAGAAACCGGGTTGATCCATCAGATTGGCAATTGGGTTGTGCAAGAGGCTTGTGCGCAATGGGTACGCTGGCGTGCCGCAGGCTTGGGCGACATCGCCATTTCCATCAACCTGTCCGCTGCGCAGTTGGCCGAGCCTGAACTGGTCACGTACCTGCGTCAGTGCATTGATGAACAGGGTTGCGACCCGGCCTGTCTTGAATTGGAGATCACCGAGTCTCATCTGATGGGTGATGCCAGTGCGGCGGAAGAGAAACTGGGTGCGCTGAAAAGCCTGGGGCTGAGTCTGTCCATCGACGACTTCGGCACGGGCTATTCCAGCCTGGCTTATTTGAAGAGGTTTCCCATCGACAAACTCAAGATCGATCAGTCCTTTGTGCGAGACATGCTGACGGACCCGACCGATTTGGCCATCATTCACACCATCATTGTGCTGGGCCATACCCTGGGTCTGCACGTGGTTGCGGAGGGGGTGGAGACAATTCAGCAGGCAGAGCAGCTTCAGCTACTGGGTTGTGATGAACTTCAGGGCTACTATTTTGGACGTCCCATGTCGGCTGATGTGTTTGCCTATTGGCTTTCGGCCCACTTGGGCGCAAGCAACACACGTCGTTCGCAGCTTTAACCGCCACAGGAGAGAAATCAATGGCTAGGGCTTATTGCTTCATGGCCCGGCTGACTTCCTGCCCGAGTTCAATCACCGACAGGGCGTAGTAGCTGCTCCAGTTGTAGCGCGTGATGGCGTAAAAGTTTTCGGTGCCCGCCACATAACTGGGCGTTGCATCGCCGTTTTGCAATTCCACTAGGGCCAGAGGCCCGGTGTGTTGCAGTGCCACGCCTTCCAGCACGGCGCCCTTGGCGGTGAAGCTGGCCACGCTGAACGTGGGCAGGATGTCGGGCAGCAACAAGGCGTCTTTGTCGAGCTTGCTGGCATCAAAACGCACCGGGTAATGCGTGGGCATGCCGGGTTGCCAGTTGAACGCCTTGAAGTAATTAGCCACCGAGCCAATCACATCGGCCGGGCTGTTGAACAGGTCGACCTTGCCGTCGCCGTCAAAGTCGACCGCGTATTTCACCCAGCTGGAGGGCATGAACTGCGGCATGCCCATGGCGCCTGCGTAGCTGCCACGCCAGGCCAGCGGGTCCACGTTGCTGCGATTGGTCAAACTCAAAAACTGTTCCAGCTCCGCCTTGAAAAACTCGCTGCGCTCCCTGGCGCGCGGATGGCTGGCCGGAAAGTCAAAGGCCAGTGTGGCCAGCGCGTCGATGATGCGAAAGTTGCCCATTTGCTGGCCGAAGATGGTTTCCACGCCAATGATGCCGACGATGATTTCGGCGGGGACGCCGGTTTCAGCTTCCGCCCGCGCCAGCGTTTCCTGGTTGGCCTGCCAGAACTTCACCCCGGCGCTGATACGCACCGGGTCAATAAAGCGGCTGCGGTAAACGCGCCAGTTTTTGGGCGTGCCCACGGGCGGCGGTTGAATGTACTTGGCGACTTGCGGCAGGTAACGCGCCTGGCCGATGGCCTGGCGCACCCACTCCGGGTTCAGGTCGCGCCGCTGGGCGATGTCGTCTGCGGCGCGCATGGCGTCTTCACGCTGCGCATAGAGGGGCCCCGCCAGCGCAGGCTGCCTGGACGGTGCCAGGAGGAGCGCTTTCTTTTTTAAGCCTTTTTGGGCTGCAGCCGCCGTTGACAGTGCGCATGCAGCTATCAAAACAGTAGCAATTGAAATGAGTTTGAACGTCACGTGAGTTGAGCCAGTTGTTTGAATTCGCGTTGCAGTGTACCGAGGCGCTGGGTTGGTGTGCCTGTTGGCGCATAACGCTGCGCCTCCAGACGCAGCAGCCAGTCATGCAGCGCTTGAGCGGGCGGGTTGTCGGGGCCGCGTTGTTGGCGCAACTGTTGCGCCATGGTGCGTGGCGGGCTGTTGGGCGGTAACTTCACACCCGCTTTTTGCAGGCGCTTTTCGGCGGCTTGCAGCAACTGTAGCCACGGGTCGTGGCGGCTGCGTTCCCACAGGGTCCACGCGGCGCCCACGAGACTCGCCAGCACGATGATGCCGATCAAGACAAAGCCCAGGTCTTCCCAGCTGGGGGACTCAAAACCCAGGCTTTTGAGCAGGTTGAGCTGCTTGCCCTGGGTGTAGTTCAGGATGCGCTGATTCCAGCTGTTGTTCATGGCGTCCCACAGGGCGCGCAGGTTCAGCGCAAATTCGGGGCTGACGGTGCCCAGCGCAGTGGCCAGCACGCCGCGTGGTGCCTGCAGGCGCTGAGGGGCGCCGGTACGGCCCGGTGCCACCGCCGAAGTGGGGTCCACCCGCACCCAGCCCTGGCCTGCCAGCCAGACTTCGGCCCAGGCGTGGGCGTCGCTTTGGCGCACGGTCCAGAGACCGTCCACGGCATTGCGGTCACCGCCCTGGTAGCCCGTGACCAGGCGCGCCGGTACGTCCAGCGCCCGCATCAGGATGACAAAGCTCGACGCAATGTGTTCGCAAAACCCCTCCTTGCGGTCAAACCAGAACTCGTCGGCGGTGTGGACGCCATACACCCCGGGCTCCAGCGTGTAGCTGTAGCCACCAGTGCGCAGGCGCTCCATCACCGCTTCGACCAGCTGCGCACCGCCAGCGCTGGCGTAGCGCGGGTCACGCCGCAGGTCGGCCGCGAGTTGCAGGGTGCGAGGGTTGAAGCCTGCGGGCAGGTTCACATAGTCCTGCAGGCTGGCCATGGGCGCGGTTGGACCGTGACGGAAATCAGGGTAGCTCTGGACGGTGTAGCGCACCAGGTCGGACATCGGACGGTCGGTGACCCATTGCAACTCGGGCGTCATGGTGGCCTCAAAGCCGTTTAATAAAGGCTTGGCGGGT
This sequence comes from Rhodoferax sp. LS1R11, assembly GCF_056521395.1. Taxonomy (NCBI): domain Bacteria; kingdom Pseudomonadati; phylum Pseudomonadota; class Betaproteobacteria; order Burkholderiales; family Comamonadaceae; genus Rhodoferax; species Rhodoferax sp. LS1R11. The sequence continues at coordinate 14,019 of NZ_JBWMAW010000006.1, read as the reverse complement.
GTGGCATCCAGCACCAGCAGCCAGGGGTGGTTGTTGGCCTCCAGCGTGACCTGGTAGCGCACGGGCTCGCCCCGCACCTGAATATTGGCCGGTGGCTGCATGCGGGTGGGGAAGCCTGAGCGCAAGGGCTGCCACTCACGCCCGTCAAAGGTGGAGAGCACCGGGCCGCGAAAGTACAGGTCCGACTGCGCGGGCGGGGCACCCTCAAAGCGGATGCGCATGGCAATGCTGTCGTCCAGCGCCAGGGTGGCGATGGTACCGACCCGCATGTTGGCGGACAGGCCGCTGCGCCCGCTCATCGCGTCGCTGGGCACGCCCCACAGTGGTGCGACCCGGGGGAACAACACAAACAGCACTGCCATGATGGGCGCGCCCAGCAGCGCCATGTTGCCTGCTGTTTTGGCCGCTTGCAGCAAGGGCGGTTTGCCCACCGGCATGTGCGCGTTGACCAGCGCGGTCAGCAAACCCAGCAGCGCCACCAGCATGGCCGCCGCGGTGAGTAGCGACTGGGAAAAGAAAAAGTTGGTCAGCATGGTGAAGAAGCTGAGGAAGAACACCACAAAGGCGTCGCGCCTGGCCCGCAGCTCCAGCGTCTTGAGCGTCAGCAGCACCACGATCAGCGTCACGCCCGCATCGCGCCCCAGCAGGGTTTTGAAGGTGAGCAGGGTGGCACCCACGGTCAGTGCCAGCAGGCCCAGCAGCCACCAGCGCCCGGGCAGCGGCTGCTGCGTAAGGGCCAGCCAGCCGCGCCACAGCAGAACGCTTGTGGCAAGCCCGCTGCACCACAGGGGCAGGTGGTCCACCTGGGGCACGATGACCCAGGCGATGACCAGCAGCATGAATAACGTGTCGCGGCTGTCACGTGGCAGCCGGGCGAGGTGGTTTTGCAGGCGTTTCAGCATGTCTGTGGCGTCGGCATCAGTGCAGGGCCAGCGCTTCAAGGCAACGCTTTTTGTGGGCTTCGCCCCGGCCGGGTTTGATCTCTGATGGGTTCAGGCGCAGGCCGTAGTCCATGCCTTGCTTTTCGGCCTGCAGCACCCAGGCGCACAGGCGGGACAGTTGTTGCTCGGGGTGGGCCGTGCCGGTGTGGCGCAGGTCCAGCCACAGCTCGAAGCGCTGCACCTGCTGGGCGTCCCGGCTCACCAGTTCGTCAGCCTTGGCGGCTTTTTTCCAGACGATGAGTTTTTGGGGGTCGCCCCGGCGGTAGGCCCGCACGCCGTCGTACTCGCCGGTGGAGGGCTGGTGCGCGCTGGCGGCGCCCCTGGCCCGCGGCTCACCAGGTGGCAAGGGCGGTGGAAAAGGCTCGGGGGTGGGGTAGACCAGCACTTCAGCCGCCGGACGCCAGACCGTCCACACCCGAAAAGTGCCCAGCGGGAAGCGTGTCTCGGCCGTGAGCGAGGGCACCCGCTGCAGGCCGCGCCGCTCCAGCTTGACGGCCACCTGCACCGTGGCGCCGCCCTGCGCGGGCACGTCCGTCCAGACCCAGTGGCCCGAGCTCAGCACCGCCACGCCAATGCCGTGGCGAATACTTTTGCGCTGGCTTTGAATATTTATACCAATTGAGGCGCTAGCCCCCGCAAACTGTGCGGGAGGTGCTATCAAATGCATAGTGAGTCCACGCAGCGTGCCATGACACACATGCATGCCCACCACTGCACTGCCTGCCAGCAAAAAAGTCAGCAGGTAACCCAGGTTGAGCTGGTAGTTGATGGACGCCACCAGCAACAGCAGCAGCGTGGCCCCCAGCATCAAGCCCGCCCGGGTCGGCAGGATGTACACGTTGCGCTGCGTGAGCGTGATGCTGTCCTTGAGGGGCAGCCGGGACTCAAACCACCTGCGGAATCTGGCCCTGGCCCAGCGGAGCGGATTCACGGCAGGGGCACGGCGTCAATCATGGCGCGCACCTGCTCGACGGCGCCGCGGCCCGCGTCACTGACCGGGACCAGCCGGTGCGCCACGGTTTGCGGCAGGATGGCCTGCACGTCGTCGGGCGCCACGTAGTCGCGCTCGTTCAGCAAGGCGCGGGCTTTGGCGGCGCGCACCACGGCAATGCCGGCGCGCGGGCTCAGGCCCTGCAAAAACCACTGGCCGGAACGGGTGGCGGCAATCAGGTCCTGCACATAGTCCAGCAAGGGGCCCGCGGCGTGCACGGCCAGCACTTTTTGCTGCAGGGTGTGCAGTTCAGCCGCGTCCAGCAGGGCAGGCAGGGCGTCGACCAGGTCGCGCCGGTCATGGCCCGCCAGCAGGTCGCGCTCGGCCGCGCGGTCGGGGTAGCCCAAAGAGATGCGCATCAAAAAGCGGTCCAGCTGCGACTCCGGCAGCGCGTAGGTGCCCAGTTGGTCGTGCGGGTTTTGGGTGGCAATGACGAAAAAGGGCGAGGGCAGGGCGCGGGTTTCGCCGTCGACGGTGACCTGCTTTTCTTCCATGGCTTCGAGCAACGCGCTTTGGGTTTTGGGGCTCGCGCGGTTGATCTCGTCGGCCAGCAACACCTGCGCAAACAAAGGCCCGGGGTGGAACACAAAGCTCTCTTTGGCCCGCTCATAAATGGCCACGCCCGACAGGTCGCTGGGCATCAGGTCGGCCGTGAACTGCACGCGTGAGAATTGCAGGCCAAAGGTGCGGGCCAAAGCATGGGCCAGCGTGGTCTTGCCGACCCCGGGCACATCTTCAATCAGGAGGTGGCCACCGGCCAGCAAACATGTCACACAGTCTTGATTTTGATCAGGTTTTCCTAGAATCACCGTGTTAAGCTGATTTACAAGCGATTTGAGTTTTTGTTGTGCATCCATGGCATGACCTTACCAAAATAATTCAGAGGAGATTTCGCTGCATGACTATGACCGGATACTTTACTCACCGCGATTGCTGGAAGCATGAAATGGGCGCCGGGCACCCCGAATGCCCCGAGCGGCTGGATGCCATCGAAGACCGTTTGCTGATCTCCGGCTTGGACGTGGCGCTGGATCGCCGCGAAGCCCCCAGTGCGCCGATTACCGACCTGGAACTGGCCCACGGCCGCATGCATGTGGCGTCCATTCGGGGCCTGAGTGACGGGTTGAAGGAAGAAATAGCAGCCGGTGGCCCGACCCATGCACAGGTCGATCCTGATACCTCCATCAATATCTACACGTGGGATGCGTCTTTGCGCGCCGCAGGGGCCGCGCTGGCCGCCACCGATGCGGTGATTGCCGGTGAACTGGCCAATGCGTTTTGTGCCGTGCGGCCACCAGGCCACCACGCCAGCCATGACAAGGCAGGCGGCTTCTGCTTTTTCAACAACGTGGCCATCGCGGCCAAGTACGCGCTGGAGCGCCATGGCCTCAAACGCGTGGCGATTGTGGACTTTGACGTGCACCACGGCAACGGCACCGAGAACATCGTGGCCGGAGATGACCGCATCCTGATGGCCAGCTTCTACCAGCACCCGTTTTATCCGCTGGACTACGTTCACTCCAATGCCAGCAACCTGGTCAACCTGCCGGTGCCTGCCTACACCAAAGGCATGGAGGTGCGCGAGTTGATTGACACCCTGTGGATGCCCCGTCTGGAGGCTTTCAAGCCCGAGATGATCTTCATCAGCGCGGGCTTTGATGCCCACCGCGAAGACGACATGGGGCAAATGGGGCTGGTGGAGGCCGATTACGCCTGGATCACCAGCCGCCTGATGGACGTGGCCCGCCGATTTTCAAAGGGTCGCATTGTGTCCTGTCTGGAGGGCGGTTATGCCTTGAGTGCGCTGGGTCGCAGTGTTGAAGCGCATATCCGGGTGCTGGCCGATGTCTGATTCCCGCATAACCGACCTCGACACCTGGATTGCCGCACTGACCAAACCCACCGCCTTGATGGAGTTGGGCGCGCTGGTCGTGTGCGCCATTGCAGCCTGGGCGATTGCCGCGGTGGTCCGCCGGGGGCTGGACCCCCTGCAGGACCGGGCCTCCATCATGTTTGGTCGTCGTGTGATCGACGGCGTGCTGTTTCCGCTGCTCCTGCTGTGTCTGGCCTATGCGGCGCGGGCACTGATGGAGGCACAAGCGCCGCTGGCCGTTTTCAAGATCGCCATTCCGGTCCTGATGTCCCTGCTGGTCATCCGGGTGGGTGTCAAGACGCTGCAGGCGGCGTTTCGGACGTCGCCGGTGGTGCGCCTGCTGGAGCGCACCATCTCCTGGGTCGCCTGGCTGGCCATGGTGCTGTGGGTCAGCGGCTTGCTCCCGGTTATTTTGGAGGAGCTGGACCAGATTACCTGGAAAGTGGGCGGCGCCAACCTGTCGGTGCGGACCATGCTCGAAGGTGGCCTGACGGCCGGTGCCGTGCTGATTTTCACGCTCTGGATTTCCTCCTCCATCGAATCGCGCCTGCTGCGATCGGCCACCGGCGGGGAATTGTCTTTGCGCAAGGCCGTGAGCAACGCCACGCGGGCGCTCCTGATGTTTTTGGGCCTGATCGTCGCCATGTCCGTGGTGGGCATCAACCTGTCGGCGCTTTCGGTGCTGGGCGGCGCTATCGGTGTGGGTGTTGGTTTTGGCCTGCAAAAGCTGGCGGCCAACTATGTGAGCGGTTTTGTGATCCTGGCTGAACGCAGCATGCGCATTGGTGACAACGTGCGGGTGGACAATTTTGAAGGCGTCATCACCCAGATCAATGCCCGTTACACCGTTATCCGCTCCCTGACGGGCCGCGAATCGATCGTGCCCAACGAGATGCTGATCATCAGCCGGGTCGAAAACCTGTCGCTGGCTGATTCACGCGTGGCGCTGTCCGCCTTGGTCTCCGTCGCCTATGACAGCGATGTGGATTTGGTGATGAGCCTGTTGCAGCAGGCGGCGCTCAACCATGAGCGGGTGTTGCGTGACCCCGCGCCGACCGTTGCGCTGGCCAACTTCGGGGCCGATGGGCTGGAGTTCAAAGTCGGTTACTGGATTGCCGACCCCGAGAACGGGAGCGACAACCTCAAGTCCCTGATCAACCTGGACATCCTGCGTTCCCTGCGGGCCAACAACATCGAGATTCCCTACCCACAGCGCGTGGTTCACACGCAAGTCATCGAAAACAAACCGCCTGTGCCGCTATAATTTATAAAAAGCACGGTCGTACTATTTTGCTTTTTGTTTGTCGAATGTCGTGCAGACGACCAGGCTGACAAGTAGTACGGCATAGAATCCGAGAGTTGACGTACACGTCAATCAAGTTGACCTCAACGTCAAGTCAATTTCCGAATTTATAACTATCTGGAGTTCAAGCAATGAAAGTCCTGGTCGCAGTCAAGCGCGTGGTGGACTACAACGTCAAGGTCCGCGTCAAATCGGACAACACGGGTGTAGACATCGCCAACGTCAAAATGAGCATGAACCCCTTTGACGAGATCGCCATTGAAGAGGCCGTGCGCCTGAAAGAAAAAGGCGCCGTCACCGAGATCATCGCCGTCTCCTGTGGTGTCACCCAATGCCAGGAAACCCTGCGCACCGCCATGGCCATTGGTGCCGACCGCGCCATCCTGGTCCAGACCGACGAAGAACTGCAACCCCTGGCCGTGGCCAAACTCCTCAAAGCCCTGGTCGACAAGGAACAACCCGGCCTCATCATTCTGGGCAAACAAGCCATTGATGACGACTGCAACCAGACCGGCCAGATGCTCGCTGCCCTGGCTGACCTGCCACAAGCCACCTTCGCCAGCAAAGTCGACGTGGTCGACGGCAAAGTGGTGGTCAAACGCGAAGTCGACGGTGGACTGGAAACCGTCTCCCTCTCCCTGCCTGCGGTCATCACCACCGATTTGCGCCTGAACGAGCCGCGTTATGTGACGCTGCCCAACATCATGAAGGCCAAGAAAAAGCAGATGGACATCGTCACCCCGGCCGACCTGGGCGTGGACGTGACCCCGCGCCTCAAGACCCTCAAGGTCAGCGAGCCTGCACAACGCAAGGCTGGCATCAAGGTGCCCGACGTCGCCACCCTGGTGGACAAGCTCAGGAACGAAGCCAAAGTAATCTGAACAGGAATTGAAAATGACCTCACTCGTTATTGCTGAACACGACAACGCCACCATTCGCCCGGCCACGCTCAATGTGGTGAGCGCCGCCCTCCAGTGCGGGGGTGACGTGCACGTGCTGGTGGCTGGCGCCAACGCCGGTGCTGCTGCTGCTGCTGCGGCGGCCGCCCAGATCGCCGGTGTGGCCAAAGTGCTGCATGCTGATGATGCTGGCCTGGCCCACGGTTTGGCTGAAAACATGGCCGCCCAGGTGCTGGCCATTGCCGCCAACTACAGCCACATCCTGTTTGCGGCCACGGCCTCGGGCAAAAACATCGCGCCTCGCGTGGCGGCCAAGCTGGACGTTGCCCAGGTCTCCGACATCACCCAGGTTGACAGTGCGGACACCTTTGAGCGCCCCATCTACGCCGGCAACGCCATCGCCATCGTGCAAAGCCTGGACGCCATCAAGGTGCTCACCGTTCGCACCACCGGGTTCGACCCGGCAGCAGCCACCGGGGGCGCTGCGGCCATCGAGACCCTGAGCGCGGTGGCGGCCAGTGACAAGACCACCTTCATGGGCAGCGAAATCGCCAAGAACGACCGCCCCGAGCTGACGGCTGCCAAAGTCATCGTCTCGGGTGGCCGTGCATTGGGTTCCAGCGAGAAGTTCATGGAAATCATGACCCCGCTGGCTGACAAGCTGGGTGCGGCCATGGGCGCATCGCGCGCCGCGGTGGACGCAGGTTACGCCCCCAACGACTGGCAAGTGGGCCAGACGGGCAAGATTGTGGCGCCCCAGTTGTATGTGGCGTGCGGCATCAGCGGTGCCATTCAGCACTTGGCCGGCATGAAGGACTCCAAGGTGATCGTGGCGATCAACAAGGACCCTGAGGCCCCTATCTTCTCCGTGGCCGACTACGGCCTGGAGGCGGACCTGTTTGTCGCGGTGCCTGAACTGGTTGCTGCGTTGTAAGACAAACGACAAAAAGGGCATCGTGCAAGCGATGCCCTTTTTTTTGGCAATCGCTCTTTGATGAGGGTTGCGCACACTTTTTTATTATTCCTTTTGGAGTCTCATTCATGAGCTACGTTGCCCCCCTCAAAGACATGCTTTTCAATATTCAGCACCTGGCTGATATTGAGCAGGTTGCCCTGATTCCCGGCTTTGAAGATGCTGGATTTGACACGGCCCAGGCGGTCCTGGAAGAGGCCGCCAAGTTCAATGAGGGCGTGGTAAGCCCCCTGAACTGGGAGGGCGACAAAAACCCGTCCAGCTGGAAAGACGGCGTTGTCACCGCAACCCCTGGTTTCAAGGAAGCCTTCAAACAATTTGCACAGGCCGGATGGCAGGGCCTGCAGCACCCGGTTGACTTTGGTGGACAGGGCTTGCCCAAGACCATTGGTGCCTCCGTGGGCGAGATGCAAAACTCCGCCAACATGAGTTTTGCGCTGTGCCCTTTGCTGACGGACGGTGCCATTGAAGCGCTGCTGACCGCAGGCTCCGATGAGCTCAAGGCGACCTACCTGGAAAACCTGGTGAGTGGTAAATGGACCGGCACCATGAACCTGACCGAGCCCCAGGCAGGCAGCGACCTGGCTGCTGTGCGCAGCCGCGCCGAACCGCAGGCGGATGGCAGCTACAAGGTGTTTGGCACCAAGATTTTCATCACCTGGGGTGAGCATGACATGGCCGAGAACATCGTCCATCTGGTGCTGGCCCGTGTGACCGGCGCGCCTGAAGGCGTGAAGGGCATCAGCCTGTTCGTGGTGCCCAAGTTCATGGTGAACAAGGATGGTTCGCTGGGCGCGCGCAATGACGTGCATTGCGTCAGCATTGAGCACAAGATGGGCATCAAGGCGAGCCCGACGGCTGTGTTGCAGTATGGCGACCACGGCGGCGCAATCGGTTACCTGGTGGGCCAGGAAAACCGTGGCCTGGAGTACATGTTCATCATGATGAACGCCGCACGCTTTGGTGTGGGGGTGCAGGGCATTGCCATCGCGCAAAGTGCTTACCAAAAAGCCGTTAGTTTTGCCAAGGACCGCGTGCAAAGCCGCCCGGTGGACGGCTCACTCCCCGCCAGCGGCCCGATCATTCACCACCCGGACGTCAAACGCATGCTCATGACCATGCGCGCCTACGTCGAAGGCTGCCGCGCCATGGCCACCGTATCAGCGGCCGCTTATGACGCCGCCCATCACCATGCAGATGCCGACGTGCGCCAACAAAACCAGGCGTTTTATGAGTTCATGGTGCCGCTCATCAAGGGCTATAGCACCGAGATGAGCCTGGAAGTCACCTCCCTGGGTGTACAGGTGCACGGCGGCATGGGTTTTATTGAAGAAACGGGGGCCGCGCAGTACTACCGCGACGCCAAGATTCTGACGATCTATGAGGGCACCACTGCCATCCAGGCCAATGACCTCGTGGGCCGCAAGACTGCGCGTGACGGCGGCCAGACAGCCAAAGCCATTGCCGCCCAGATTGAAGCGACCGAAGCTTTGTTGCTCCAGAGCGCCAGTGCTGATGCGGTGGCCGTGGCTGCGCGCCTGAAGTCGGCCCGCGAAGCCTTTCTCGACGTGGTGACCTTTGTCGCCAGCCAGACCAAAACCCAGCCCAACGCGGTGTTTTCAGGCAGCGTGCCTTACCTCATGCTGGCCGGTAACCTGATGGCCGGTTGGCAGCTCGGCCGCGCGCTGCTCGTGGCGCAGACGCAAATTGCCCAAGGTGTGGATGTGCCGTTCATGAACGCGAAGGTGACGACGGCGCGTTTCTATGCAGACCACCTGCTGACCAAGGCGCCCGGCATGCGTGACGCCATCGTTGAGGGCTACGCCAGCGTGACGGCGCTGGCACTTGAGGCGTTCTGATGCGTTTAGGATGCTATTAAGTTGATAGCTACTTCCGCACGGTTAGCGGGGGCTATAGGCCTTTTTCTTATAAATTGTCAAATATTCCGGAGACTGTATGTCCAAGCTTCCCGCGCCCTTGAACGCCTTGCCTTTCCCGGTGATCGGTTCGCCGCTGTTCATCATCAGCAACCCCAAGCTGGTGATTGCCCAGTGCATCGCTGGCGTGGTGGGCGCCATGCCTGCGCTCAACGCACGTCCGGCCGAACTGCTGGAGGAGTGGCTGATTGAAATCACCGAGGCGCTCGCGGCATACAACCAGGCCCACCCTGACAAACCGGCGGCGCCTTTTGCCATCAACCAGATCGTGCACAAGAGCAATGAGCGCCTGGAGCACGACATGGCTTTGTGCGTGAAGTACAAGGTGCCGATCATCATCACCAGCCTGGGCGCGCGTGAGGACATCAACGCCGCAGCCCATTCCTACGGTGGCGTGGTGCTGCATGACGTCATCAACAACAAGCACGCCCACAAGGCGATTGAGAAGGGCGCTGATGGCCTGATTGCGGTGGCGGCCGGTGCAGGCGGTCATGCGGGTGTGAAGAGCCCGTTTGCGCTGATTCAGGAGATTCGCCAGTGGTTTGACGGCCCGTTGGTGTTGAGTGGCGCCATCTCCACGGGGGATGCCGTGCTGGCGGCGCAAGCCATGGGCGCTGATTTTGCGTACATCGGCTCGGCCTTCATCGCCACCCATGAGGCGCGCGCGGCAGAGGCTTACAAGCAGGCCATTGTGGACAGCAACTCGGACGACATCGTCTACAGCAATCTCTTCACCGGTGTGCACGGCAACTACCTGGCGCCCAGCATCCGCAACGCTGGCATGGACCCTGATCACCTGCCCGAAAGCGACCCCAGCAAGATGAACTTTGGGGGCGACAAGTCCAAGGCCTGGAAAGACATTTGGGGCTGTGGTCAAGGTATTGGTGCGGTCACCAAGATTCAAAGCGCCGCCGATTTCGTGGCCCAGCTCAAGCGCGAGTACGCCCAGGCGCGCGAACGCTTGCTGGCCAAAAATTATGCCTAATTGGCCTGTAGCCCCCGTAAAATATGCGTGAGTAGCTATTTAAATAATAGCGTTTTATAAAGTGGGGAAGCGCACCGGCGGCTGGCCCGGCTCCCATGGCGGATATTTCGTCATCACTTGCTGAAAGAGGGGCGAGTTCTCAAATACGGCCAGCCAGGACTGCAGCGCAGGCCAGGGCTGGCTGGCAAACCAGGTCGGGTCGGTGTTCGCAAACTGGCGCACAAAGGGAGCGATCGCCACGTCGGCCAGACTCTCCAGCTCGCCCAGCAGATGACGATGCGCGGTCAGCCTCCTGTTGAGATCGTCCAAATACACAGCGCCTTGGGTTCGATGCCCAGCTGCGTCGGCCACATCATGCCGGTTCGGGTATTTGTAGCGGTCCAGATGAAACTTGAATTCACCATCGCATCGCGCCACCAACTGCATGGCTTCCGTCAAAGCATCACCCTTCGCAGGCAGCCAGTGCAGCGGGTCATTGCGGCGCAAGGCCCACAGCATGATGTCCAGGCTTTGGTCGATGACCTGTCCATCGATTTCAATCAGCACCGGTACCGTGCCTTTGCTCGATGCTTCCAGCAAGGCCGCCGGTTTATGCGCCAGCACCACCTCGCGCAACTCGCAGACCTGACCAGTGGCCGCCAGTGCCAGCCGCGCCCGCATGGCGTAGGGGCAGCGGCGAAAGGAGTAAAGAACGGGGTAGGGCGCTGACGTCATGCGGCAGGCCGCCGCAGCCGCACGCCAATGGGAGCCTCGTCGCCGCGTGCCTTGGCCAGTTCCCACTGGCGCTGGCGTTCGCGGGCGCTGTTTTTTTGCGTTTCGCGGGTGATGGCGTGGCATTTGGGGCAGCTCACACCGGCCTCAAACAGGGGTGACGCCAGGTCCGCGTCATCCAGCGGTTGCCGACAGGCCCGGCACAGGCCGTGCTGCCCAGGCACAAGAGCATGCCCAACTGAGACCCGTTCGTCAAACACAAAACATTGCCCCTGCCACAGGCTCTGCGCTTCGGGCACCGTTTCCAGGTATTTCAGGATGCCGCCTTCCAGGTGGTAGACCTCGTCAAAACCTTGCGCGCGCAGCAGGGCCGTAGACTTTTCGCAGCGGATGCCGCCGGTGCAAAACATCGCTACTTTGGGCTTCTTGCCGGTGGCCGGGTTCAAGGCCGGCGCTTCGCGAACCCAGTCAGGCAGCTTGGCAAAACTCTTGATGTCCGGGTTCAGCGCCCCCACAAAGGTGCCAATGCCGACCTCGTAGTCGTTACGCGTATCCACCACCACCACCTCGGGGTCGCTGATCAGCGCGTTCCAGTCTTCCGGCTTGACATAGGTGCCCGCCATGCGGGTCGGGCTGATACCGGGTACGCCCATGGTGACGATTTCGCGCTTGAGCCGCACCTTCATCCGGTAGAACGGTGACTTGCTTGACCAAGCTTCCTTGTGTTGCAGGTCCCACAGGCGCGGGTCACGCCGGAGATACGCCAGCACCGCCTGCACGCCCGCCGCCGGCCCGGCAATCGTGCTGTTGATGCCCTCGGTCGCCAGCAGGATGATGCCTTTGACATCGTTGGCTTCACAGCAGGCGAGCAGAGGTGCTTTGAGTTCGGCGAAGTCGGGCAGTTCGACGAATTTGTAGAACGCAGTGGTGAGGAAACTTGGCAGAGGTGTCATTGGACCCAGTCTGCAAGGTTGATCACGGTCAGCCTTTGCTGTGCGGCACGATTAAGGCGGTCGTCAAAAGTCCAAAACTCATTGCAGCCGCTGTGCAGCGCTGCGGCAAGATGGAGTGCATCGGGGGTCTTCAGGCGGTGTTCAGCTCGAAGTTGGGTTGCAAGGTCGAATACCTCTTGGCCCATTGGCGCGGTATCCGCATGCATTGTGCTAAAAAATGCGTCATAACGATTTAGCAGGTTCAGGTCACCTTCCCGAAGGGGTAGGACCCGAGTTTCGAGACGAACCAAGTCAGAGGTGACGCAGGTCACTTGCTCAGTACCGTTGGCATCGAACATGTATTGCAGCAGCACAGGAAAAAACCGGGGGTGCCGCTCTACAAAGTAAATGACGATGTTGGCATCCAGGTAAACGCGCTTCATCAGGCTTATTCCCAGCTATCCCGCTCATTGCGGATGTGTTGCTCAATGTCTTCGCTGGTTCGTCCCGTGGGCGGCTGCATTTTTAGCCAGCTTGTGAATTCGCCGAGACTTGCGAACTGTGGCTTTGTAAGTGGCACTGTTGGTTCGTCCGGAAAAAGAACGATGATCTTGGCTGTCCCCACGGGTGCATCCGGCGGAAGCTCTATGGTGAATGAATGCGACGACGTTACGGTGCGTTCAAGTTGATAAGCGCGCATAAGGAGGCTCCAAAGTTAATGAATTGCCATGGTCTGTCAATTTTCGCTTTCGTGGGATTGCCCGCGTTGCGGATTGATTGAGGTACTTTATTGAGAAATTTACTTTATGTCGGGCTATCTTTGCAAGAGGTTAAATTTTGAATGCCAGACGTTCGACCATACGCATGTCGTGCTTGCCGTCAAAATAAATATCCAGCAGAGCGTTATGCGTGGTTTTTCCGATAGGGCCGACATCAACGTGGCGCCCTTGTGGCAATTGCTGAAATCCTTGAACTTGCCCCTGTTGGACGTACCGCTTAGCCGTTCCATTATGCGGCCTTCAATAGCTGTGACCTTGCCCCCGAAAAACGTACTGCTTAGCTGATGGTTAAAAATCAGTTCAAGGAGAACGCAATGAGCGAAACGAAACGACGGGCTAAGTACACACTGGAATTCAAGCTGGAGGCCGTCAGGCTGGTCAAAGGAGGTCAAGTGGCGTCCGTGACGGCAAAGATACTGGGCATCCCCAAGGCGACCTTGGAGAACTGGGTCAGGCTCAACAGCAGAGGCCAACTCAAGGGCGCAGGCGACAAGCCGGTGAGCCCGGAACAAATGGAGCTGGCGCGATTGAGGGCTGAGCTGGCGCGTGTGAAGATGGAGCGCGATATCCTAAAAAAAGCTACGGCGTACTTCGCTCGGGAATCGATGTGAAGTACGCCTGGATTGCCAGCCGCAAAAGCAATTGGCCCATCACGCTGGCCTGCGAGGTGCTGGGGGTCAGCGCCAGCGGCTACTTCGAGCACTGGCGGCGAAAGAATGTGGACCAACCCAGTAAGCCCGGAGTGAACCAACGCATCAGTGATGAAGCCCTGCTGACCCATATTCGAGCCATCCATGCAGAGGTCCGCCAGGAGTACGGTTGGCCCAAGATGTGGAAAGAACTGGTTGCATGCGGGCACCGCGTGGGCAAAGAGCGGCGGGTACGCCGCCTCATGCAGCAGCACGGTACCCGTGCCAGATGCAAACGCAAGTTTGTCGTCACCACGGACAGCAAACATCAATTGCCAATAGCGCCGGACTTGCTGCAGCGCAACTTCACCAGGACCGCACCCAATCAGGTCTGGACGGGTGACATCACCTACATCGCTACCGACGAGGGCTGGGTGTATTTGGCCGCCGTCATTGACCTATTCAGCCGTCAGGTGGTGGGCCGGAGCATGCAGCCCCACATGCAAAAGCTTGGTGACGGATGCACTCCACATGGCGTGGTTCAGACGCCGCCCTGACGAAGGTCTCATCTTCCACTCGGACCGGGGGAGCCAATACTGTGGAAATGAGTTTCAGAACACGCTCAAGGGCTACAAGATGAAAAGCTCGATGAGCCGTAAAGGCAACTGCTGGGACAACGCACCGACTGAAAGTCTGTGGGGACGATTGAAGGTGGGGCGTCTGTATGGCAGAAAGTTCGAGACACGTCGACAAGTCATGGACGAGGTAATTGACTGGTTGACGTTTTACAACTATGCACGCTTGCACTCGACGCTGAGCTATGTCAGCCCGATGCAGTATGAGAAAAGCTGGCACGCGGCACAGCTATTGAAGGCCGCATAATGGAACGGCTAAGCGGTCCAACCGGGGCAAGTTCATTCGACCCGTGTCAATTGAGAGGACGCCTTAGGGCAATGCTGATTAAGGTCCACGCCACCCGAGGGTGAAACGTTACATGTCAATGAAACAACAAACCTTGGCGATGGCCGCCGATCAAGGCTCAGGATACGAGCAGTACCGCAAGCCC